>DATJYH010000521.1:0-4407 GCA_035499675.1 Puia sp. | reverse complement strand
GGATGCTCCATTACCTATATTGATCTTCAATTTGAAAGCTCGTGGAAACCGGACCTGGAAAAGATAAGAGCCGCCATCCGGCCTTCCACCAAACTGATCAGCATCACTACGCCCCACAATCCCACCGGTATGGTCATAGCGGAAAAGGAAATAGACGCATTGGTGCAGCTGGTGGAAGAAAGGGATATCTTCCTGCTGGTTGATGAAACCTACCGTGACACCTGTTTCCCGGCAGTTTATCCGCCCGTCGCCGGCAAAAGCATGCAGGTCATCAGTGTGGCTTCCCTGTCAAAGGCATTTGGCCTGCCAGGAGTCAGGACAGGCTGGCTTCTCTCCCGCCATCCTTCGTTGTTTGAAAAACTGCTGGCGGCCAAGGAGATGATTTATATTACGAACGCCGTTCTCGAGGAAGAGATCAGCTACCAATTCCTGTTGCAAAAACAATCCTGGTCAGACAAGATCAACAAAAAGGCGATGCAAAATTACGATGTGTTGCGAGCCTGGCTGGAAAGAGAAAAACGCCTGGAATGCGTACTGCCAAGAGGTGGTGTGGTTTGTTTTCCGCGATTTAAAAAAGAAATCCCGGCAGACACTTCTGTTTTTTACCGGGCACTGATGGACAAATACCAGACCATGGTTGGGCCCGGCCACTGGTTCGAGGTACCGGACAGCTATATGCGCATCGGCTTTGGTTGGGTGAAAACAGAACTATTGCAAAAAGGATTACAAAATATCAGCCTGGCCATTGATGACTGTTTGCGATAAAAATAGCCGGCAGGGACATCGTGCCCATACCAGGCAAATTATTTGGTGATCCGGAAACAGTAACGAAAAAGCTTCCCCTGGAAATCAAAAGGCGTAGTAGCCCGGGTAATATCCCGCACCGTGGTTGCCTTGATCTTGTCGGTCTCCATTTGAAACCGCCGGTAATTGGTGCTGAAAAACAATTCACCGCCTTTTTTCATGGCCCGCAGGGTTTTGTTGATGAGTTCGGCATGGTCGCGTTGGATGTCGAGAAAATCCTTCATTCGCTTGCTGTTGCTGAAGGTTGGAGGATCCATGATCACCAGGTCAAAACGTTCCGCCGGCAGGCTGTCGAGGTATTGCTTGACATCCGCATGAATGAATTGGTGTCGTTCATTGTCAAACCCATTGAGATGGAGGTTTTGTTCTGCCCAGTGCAGGTAGGTTTTTGAGAGATCGACCGAGTGCACGGCCGTTGCTCCTCCCGCAGCCGCATATACAGAGAAGGAGCCGGTATAGCAGAAGAGGTTGAGCACGGTTTTATCCTTTGAAACCTCTCTTACCATGGACCTGGTGATGCGATGGTCCAGGAACAATCCCGTATCAAGATAGTCCCTCAGGTTTACAAGAAATTTCAACCCCTCCTCCTCCACTGTGAAAAATTCCTGTTGTGTATCCAACCGCTCGTATTGGTCCTGGCGTCCCGCTTTTCGCTTCCGCTCGCGTATGTAAATATTTTCGGCCGGTACACCCACCACTTCGGTAATTACCGGGATACATTGTTCCAGCCAGCTTTCATGTTCTTCTTCCGTCATATTATGACGCCGCTTGTATTCCGCGAGGTACAACAGTTCCCCATATAATTCGATACAAAAGGGAAATTCGGGCAGGTCATGGTCATAGATCCGGTAACAGGACAGCTGTTGCTTCTTTGCCTGTTTGCTGATATGCCGGAATACTTTGGCCAGCCTGTTTCGGAACATTGTTATTTTTTCCTCATTTTCCATACGTTACCGCGCAAATTCATTTGATAAGTCACAAACACTCCACCAAAAAATATCACGGGAATACCAGAACACAATCCAAAATACCTTCACAGAATTTGGAAATTTGCAAATTAATCTACGTGTCTTTTTCTGAACGCAGACGGATTTTCACCTGCCAGTTTTTTAAAAGTTTTGTTGAAATAAGACAGATTTTCGAAACCAGCTCCATAACATGCCTCGGTAACATTCCTATCCTGCAACAACATTTTTTTGGCCTGGTTGATGCGGTACTGGTTTACAAAAGCGGTAAAGGTCATGCGTGTGATTTTTTTGAAGTAGCGGCAGAATGCGGCAGTACTGAGATGTGCCAGCGCGGCCACTTCTGCCACATCTATATGTTGCTGGTAATGCTCCTCCACAAACCGGTAAATGGCATTCATCCGCTCCTGCTCCCTGCCCAACGCGGGGCTGGCGACGGGCCTGCTGTGCAGGATCTCCACTTCGCTGGAAGTAGCCAGCAACTGGAAAACCTGGAGCAGCGTCAGCAATTGGTCAAAATGGGAACATTCTGAGAGCTGTTTTAGTCTCGCACCGACCAAATCCTTGGTCTTGCCACGAAAGCTCAATCCATATCTTGCTTTTTCAAACAGGAGGCGGATTTCCGACATTTCGGGGGTCAGCAGAAAATCCCTGCCCAGGAAATCTTCTTTCATTTGTACCACTACCTGTTCACAGCTGGTCTTTACACCATAGTCGAAATTGAGGTGCGGAATATTAGGCCCGATAAATACCAGGTCGCTTCCTTCGTACCGGGAAATATGATCCCCTACATGCCGGATGCCTCCGGCCCCCTCAACGTATACAATTTCATATTCCGGGTGAAAATGCCACAGAAAAACATCGCTCAGTCCCGGCGAAAGCAGTATCCTGAATGAGCTGTCAGTGTCCGGTTTTATTTTCTCCAGTTGGACCTTCATACCCGGTTATTTGTCTATAAATATACTTTTCAGACAGAAGTTTCTCAAATAATATCAATACAGCACAAAAACCTGCATGTACAGGCGTTGAAACTACCCCTCATTGAATGTTACATTTGATCATCATATCAGTAAATTATCGCCATATGCAACAAGAACAAGCCACCATGGCCCCAACCATGGCACCACAAAACGCGCACAAAGACATCCCAGGTAACCCTTCTACTGCCAAAAGCAGTAAAGTAAAACTGAATGACCGGAGCAATGGTCAGCCTTTGCGGATTTTAAGCGAGGAAGACTGGCAGTTCTGGACAAACAATGGATATATCGTGATCAAAAATGCCGTACCGAGGGAGCAGGTGGACAGACTGGCCGCTTTTCTCTGGGAGTTTGAAGAAAAAGACCCGGGTGACCCGGCTACCTGGTATACGCCGCCGCGGGCGGAAATGAAAATGAAAGAACTGACCAATACTGGAATGGTAGAGGTTTACAATCATCAGTACCTGTGGGACAACCGTCAGTATCCTAAAATTCACCAGGCCTTCAGCGATATATGGGGTACCGACAAATTGTGGGTGACCATTGACCGCGCAAACCTGAACCTTCCTATCCGGCCGGGATATGAGTACAAGGGATTTATTCACTGGGACTATGATCCCGAAACAAAGCCGGAAAACGTGCAGGGCGTATTGGCTTTGTCGGACCAAACAGACGAAAACGTGGGAGGATTCCAATGCATCCCTGAGTTATTCCGCACTTATGACAGCTGGAAACTTACCCAGCCGGAAAACCGGGATCATTTCAAACCTGACACAACAGGTTTCGAAATAGTAAAAGTAAAAATGGAGCCTGGCGACCTGCTGATCTTTAACAGCCTTCAGCCACACGGCATCCGACCCAATAGGAGCGGCAATAAAGTAAGATTGGCACAATATATTTCCATGATGCCCGCCGAGGAAGACAACGATGCCCTGCGACAATGGCGGATCAGTTCATGGAAAGAAAGAAAGGCACCCGAGGGCTATGCCTTCCCGGGCGACCCAAGGAGATGGGAGCAAACAAAGTACGATGCCGCCGTGCTGTCTCCATTGGGCAAAAAATTACTCGGACTGGATAACTGGTAAGCATGGCCGTTAGCAGGACAACCACACTCAACAATGGAATTACAATGCCCATGCTCGGTCTCGGCGTGTACAAGATGTACGGAAGAGAAGCCGAGCAAACGGTATTGTCCGCGCTGGAACTGGGTTACCGGTTGATCGATACCGCTGCGATGTATCACAATGAAAAAGAGATAGGCGATGCGGTCGGGAAATGTGGTCTTCCCAGGAATGACATCTTTATCACGAGCAAGGTCAACAATGCCGACCAAGGGTATGATTCCACGTTACGGGCATTTGATGAAAGCCTGCGAAAGCTTGGCTCCGACTATCTTGACCTCTATCTCGTTCACTGGCCCTTGAAGAACACACGCAGGGACACCTGGAGAGCGCTCGAAAAAATCTACCGGGAGGGAAGGGCAAGGGCCATTGGCGTGGCCAATTACCTGCTGCCATTCCTGGAAGAACTGGCCAGCTATGCAGGCATAACACCCGCTGTAAACCAGGTTGAGTTCAGTCCCTATCTCTTTCTCGAAGACCTGCTCACCCATTGTCGTGCAAAACAGATACAACTGCAGGCCTATTCACCGTTGTCGCGCG
>DATJYH010000520.1:0-8407 GCA_035499675.1 Puia sp. | reverse complement strand
CCAGAACAGGAACCATTTTCCGATGAGCTGCCAGCCAAAAGCCGCATGGACAAAAAGAATTTCGGTGAGTATTGAAGCAACCGGCAGGAGCAGCATCAGGGTTATCACGCTGATGGGATAAAAATAATTCCGGCCGGGTGCAGGGAGATTTTCGGTGGGGTTACCCGATAACTTGCCTTCCATATGGTTTTTTACATTTTGCAGGTATATCATAGCCGGCCCGGCCGAAGGACGGTCCGGAGCAGAGCGGTTAGCGTTTTTTCACATGCGCGCAGGGTACATTCCATGGCGTACACGCAGTACCGTGAGCAAATTGCGCCAGCATCGACATTGTCTTTGAAATAGTGATTTCATTCCTGCGCATTTACAGAGCAACGCCCATGGTGGCGTAACTCACGGGATTCACGGCGGGCAGTCGTTTTTGGGTGACTTTTTTTTTGACACCGATTCGTTCCCTCCCTTCCCATGTTGCGTGCTTTGTGGCTTTCCCGGTCAGTAGGTTTTCCATAGCGTCGTAGATCTGGCTTAGTTGGACGTCGTGTTCTCCAAGGCGGTCCCGAATCTGTTTTAGCAGTTTTTTCAGGTCAGTTTGTATCAGCCTTTATTTTACCGGTTTAATGGGGAATTTTTTAAACATTTGCGGGACTATCTCTTCCACTGTGGCCCTCACTCCCTTCGCCTCGTCTTCTTCCCGCTTGCCCTGTGCGCTTGTTCTCCAAATGATTTGTTTGTTTTGTTTATCGATCATGTCGATCACGAGCGATCCGTCGCGAAACGTGGTGACCTGCAGCCCGCCATTGTATGCAGGTTGTACCGGCGTATAGGGCACATAATAATAAACGTTTGCCTGTCCTGCGTACATGGGCGCATACACCTGTGGGTTATATACAGCGGGCGGCTGTTGCCCGATGTCATAGGTCTTGTTCATGACCAGTGTGTAGGTAAACAGACAGTCGGGGTTCAGTGTGTCCAGCGTCATACCTCTTTTGGACAACTGCGCGACGACGGCCACCGCCAGGTTTCTTTCCACGGATTTTCGGTTGAGGATTTTTGTATAGTTTGTATCCGTAGTGGGAAGCCAGGCATAGGTTTTATATTTTGTAAAATCAACCCCTTTTGTTTTCTCAGATTTGTAGATGTTACTGGAGCCGTAGCATCCGCAAAGACAGGTGACGATGGCCGCGAGGAAAAGGTTTCTTTTTTTCATTATTTGTTTTTTTATCATACAGTAAGTCGGATTCGGTTCAGCTTTCTGCAGCTGATGGTCCTCCGGTGTCATAAATCTAGACTATTTTTGAAACATCTATAGCCCCGGGCTAGCGGGCTTTATTCAGACGGTATTCGGACATACGATGCCGTGGAACCTGTTATTCGATATGCAGGGTCCGGGGCTCACCAGGGGCGGGCTGACTTATGCAAGAATGAGGAGATCGGCGCTGACCAGCCAGGAGTTTAATTTCTCAAAAAATAAGAAACCGCGCTGGTCCCTCTTCCAGTATCGAGCCGGAAAAAAATAGTTGTGTATAACACAAAAAAAGCAGGCCGGGTGGCACTGCTTTTTGTCTGCAAACAACAACCGAAGCTCACGGCCTATTGATAACCCGGGTTCTGCTTTAGAACAACTTTGCCCGTGGCATTTTCAAGATCCAGTTCAATTTGCGGTATCGCAAAATATTCGTTTACACCTTTGGTGAAGGTAGCCGTGTTATTAACCAGGTAAAATCCGATCCTGTTTTTTTCGACGGCCACATAGGCATTTAAAGTGGCGGCCATGCTGCCGGTTCCATTGTCCCACCTGGACAGATCAAAAAAACGTTGTCCTTCCATGGCCAGTTCCAGCCTTCGTTCCATTTGAATGGCTGTGAGCGCATAGGCCTGCCCTTTTCCTGAAAATGCGCCCGGCGGATATGGCTGTACGTTATAGTTGTCACCCGGCGTGGTTTGTGGAGAATAGGTACTGGTGTTCGCGTTGTAAACAGCATTCAGGTAAAGATACCCGTTTGGATTGGCTGCCCGGGTTCTCACCATGTTTACATAGGCTTCGGCCTGATCCAGGCTGCCTATCTGGGCTTCGCATTCTGCATCCCACAAAAGCACATCGGCAAAACGACAAAGATTAATGTTATTGGCATCCACTTCATTGGCGCCCCAGAAAACTGTTTCAGTGGATGAATAGGTCCCCTGCTGGCTGAGTGCATACGCGTTTTTCTTTGGAACAAAGCGGCCATCGTTCGTTAGATCCCTGATCCAGGTGCTGTCGATGATCCCCCAGTCAAAATAAGGTTTGCCCGGTCGGCCAACCGACCAGTCGAGCCGCGGATCAACCGTGCCGGTCCAGGGAGCGGACGGATCGCTTACCAGCGGGGCATTGTTGTAGCTTCCGTCTAAAAATGGCAGCCCGTTGGCATCCGTTTTATAAGCCTGCACGAGATTCCATGAGGGGTTATTAAAGCCACAACAGCCGGGGCCATGGTTATATGGAAAATTCAATTCGTCGCCGGTATCTCCATTTCCTCCGTTGGTAGCAGTGGATGAACCATCGTTGACAGACGTTTGACAGGCAAATACACTTTCGGGGCCGTTTTTTTGCGCCGGATTAAAATTGCTCTGGTAGATGGGTGCCAGGCTGTAGGGAGTGCCGCCGGAAGTTGTGCCGTTTGCGATGATATTATCCAGCAATGGTTTTGCCTGCTGGTAGTTGTGCTCATACATATAGGTCTTTGCCAGAAAGGCCATGGCTGCCCATTTATTCACCCTGCCGATATTGGGTTGCGTGGCGGGCAGGTTATTCATGGCGTAGGTAAAATCTGCTTCGATCATCGGCCAAATATTGATGTATGCGCTTCCGGTGTAATTAGGCACGTCCAGGTTCTCGTTGGCATAGGTGATCGATTCATCTACATAAGGAAAATTGTTCCAGAGCTTCTTGCCCTCAAAATGATAAAACCCCCTGAGAAACCTTGCTTCGGCAACATACTCGGTGGTGTCGGCGGATGAAATCCCCGTGGATACGCGCAGCGTCCGGATGACATCGTTCGATCTTTGAATACCTGCATAGAGCACTACCCATTTTTCATCCAGGTAGGCACTGGTGCTGGCCTGGGCGAGCGACCAGGTTAGCAATGGAATGGCATCGGGTTGGTCGGAGGGAGAAGATCCTTTGTAAGAATCATCGGCCGCTTCGCTGCCATATACATAATTAGAAGCTGCACTCCCGTTTCCACAGTTCTGACAGGGCACATTTTCGCCCGATAACAACGCATAGGCGCCAATCAACAGGCCTTGCACACCGGAATTGTTGGTAACATTTGCGGCGATCAATGATCCTTGTGGCTCAATATCCAGTTTTTTATTGCAGGCATAGATGATCGCTGCCAGTAATACAGTCAACACCGGCAACATCCACCATCTAAATATTTTCAGCTTATTCATATAGCATGAGTTTTAATTAAGTTGATCAATGCAGGGTAACATTTACTCCAATGTTGTATGCCTTCTGGTTGTTGGGATAGGCACCGAAATCGAGTCCAAACAGCGCATTGCTTCCGGGGTTCAATTCGGGATCCAGTCCCGAATACTTGGTAACCGTGAAAAGGTTCAACACCTGGGCATATACTCTCAGTTTATCAAAATGGAGTTGTCTCAATTTGTTGGACACAAAACTGTATCCGATCGTCAGATTCCTGCACCTGAGGTATGATCCGTTTTCCATGGTGTAAGAGTTGAAGGCCGCCGAATTACTGAAATTGGCGCTTTCTTCAAGCATCGGCACATTTGTTCCCGGGTTTGCCACATGGGCCGTGGAATCATTGATGTTGGTAGGTTGACCAGAGGTATTGACCAACCTGGCTGAGTTAACCACCACATTTTCGCTCATTTGGTTTCCAAATGCCTGCGGAAAATCGGTGGACGATTTAACCTGATTCAGGATATCGTTGCCGATGGATGCATAGAAGAAGGCATAGAAGTCGATGTTTTTATAGTTTACGGATAAGTTGAGGCCGGTAGTAAATTTCGGGTTCGGGTTTCCAAAGAAGGTCCGGTCGTTGGCATCAATGGTGCCATCGTGGTTGACATCCGCGTATTTAAACCGGCCGGGGGCTGCATCCTGTTGCGCGGGTGATTTGTACACATCGTCCCAGCTCTGGAACAAGCCAGTCACTTTGTACCCGAAGAATGCGCCAAGCGGATGCCCGGGCTCAATTCTTGAGTACACGGTGGTTCCGCCATTGGCCGTTACATCAAAATAGGAGGTGCCGGATGGCAGGCTGACTACCAAATTCTTGTAGGTGGTCAGGGTACCGCCGATATCAAATCTCAAATCCTTGTTGATGACGCCATGATAAGTAATGGAGATGTCCACACCTGTATTGGAAATATTACCTGCATTGATGAATGGAACAGGAACGGTTCCATTGGTTCCGGGCGGTATGGGCTGGAACAACAGGCCGCTGATCAATTTTTTGTACCACTCAAAACCAAAATCAATCCTGTTGTGAAGTAAACTTGCGTCAAGACCGATGTTGGTGACAATATCCTGTTCCCAGGTTGTATAGGGATTTCCCAGTTGACTGACATACAGCCCGGCTGAAGGTGTATTGCTGGTACCATTGAGATCGTAATACGACTGGTTGATCACCTGCCCATACAGGGTATAGGGATTGGTGGGACTGATGTTGCTGATGGAGCCCAGCTTTCCCCATCCCCCCCTTATTTTGAGTTCGCTCAGCCAGTCGATGTTTTTCATGAAAGATTCCTCAGAGATCCTCCAACCCGCTGTTACGGAGGGGAAGTTCCCATAGCGCTGCGAGGGCGCAAATACAGAGGAGCCGTCCCTGCGGATGGTACCACTCAAGAGGTACTTGCCGGCAAAGCTGTAGTCGGCCCTTGCAAACAGGGAGTAGATGGCAAACTGGTAGGGTGTTTGTGTAAGTGTGCCGTTGTAATTGATTGGGATATTTCCGTTTGTTTGCGTGGAAGCCTGGCCAAAATTAAGTGTCCAGAGATTCGGGCTAGTGGTTAGGTTACTCGAGTCCGTTATATAATAGTTGCCGCGGGTAGCCTGGTCAGCCCTGCCTGTGCTGTTGATGTATTCGCTTCCAACCAAGACGCTGAATTCGTGCAGGCCGATCTTGTTGTTATATTTTAGTGTATTTGTCCAGATTACGGTTGTCTGAAGGGTATTATTTTCTATGTACAGATTGGTTGCTTTGTTGTTCTCGGCATTTTCGTAAGGGGTAGAAACAAACGCGTTGGAAAAATTATAGTCCAGGGTTCCCCCGATGCTGGTATGCGCGGTAAAATGTTTCAGAAAATCCAGGTCTGCGAAGGCGTTGCCGGTAACCTGGTAATCCTGGTATTTGTTGTTGGCCTGCCGCTGCTGGATGGCCACAGGGTTCCACTGGTTGCCGAGCCCCTGCGAAATAGTGCCCGCATAATTGCCCACAATGTCATACACGGGAATGATATTGGGTATGCCATAGGACGCATTGATGGAGTTCGTGGTGTTCACACCAGGGGCGTTAAGATAACCGGGATTGGATTTGTATACGGCGAACAGATTTTCGCCGATGTGCAGGTGGTCATTGATCACGCTGAAGTTGGTATTGGCCCTTATCGAATAGCGTTCAACACTGGTTTCAATCAATGTGCCCTGCTGGTTCAGGTAATTGAAAGAAAAGAAATAGGACGATTTTCCCGTGCCGCCGCTGACAGATATGTTATGGTCCATGATGGGCGCCGACTTGTAAAATATATCATTGAACCAGTTGTTCCCGGCCTGGTCAGCCAGGGTGATATGATTGTTGTACAGGTTATAATCCGAAGGACTGGTGTTGGGGGCCCCCTGTGGAGCGCCCGTGGGTGTTATATAGTAAGGTAACACTGGTGCGGGGCCATTCCCGTATTGCGGATCCGAGGGCACCAGTCCGTCATTGGTGGCCTGTGCCCATTTGGCTTCGCCGGTTTGCGTCGGTGTTGCCATGTCCCAGCTTTTTCCCAGTCGAATCTGCATCCCCACGTAAGCGTCATAGGATATTTTGAAAGCACCCGTTCCTCTTTTGGTGGTAATAATGATAACACCGTTGGAACCGCGGACTCCATAAATGGCGGCCGCGCCCGCATCCTTCAACACCTGTATCGATTGTATATCGTTCACATTTAAATCGTGCATGCTTCCCGGAACGCCATCGATGATGATCAGCGGAGTTGAGTTGAAAGCTGAAGTAATGCCGCGTATTTGCACGACCGACGCACCACCCGGAGCGCCCGTTGAGAAGACAGTGACACCCGCAGCCTGTCCTTGTAACAGCGATTCCGTGCTTCCGGAAGGCGTTTGTTTCATGTCCGTGACGTTGACCACCGCAACAGATCCCGTAATGTCTCTTTTCTTTTGCGTGCTGTACCCCGTTACATACACTTCATTGAGCGTGCTGCTGGAAAGGACCAGGCTGATATCTCCAAAGTCTTTTCTGCCGCTGACGGACAATGCGAGGGTTTCATAACCCACGGATGAGATTTCCACTACGCTGTTGTCTTTTGGAACCGTGACACGGAAAAAACCGGAACTGTCCGTTTCGGTCGCGATCTGTGTTCCCCTTACGGTAACAGTGGCATTGGCCAGGGGCTGTTGATTGGATTTGCTGATGACTCTCCCTGAAAGGGTGCGTTGGGCGGACGTTGCATGCGCCAGCATCAACAGGACTCCAAAAAGGTAAGCAAACCTTTTCAGGTCTTTCGCTTTCTTTGGCATAAGCAGTCGAAATTTAATTTTTGAAAAATATTGGAGCGTACAAATCTAAATTCCGATTGCCCGTATGCATAATTTCAGACCACTTCAACACTACATCATGTTGCCAAAATGTGCTGTCGCTAAGCAATCTGCCTACATCTTTGCTACATCATTTATAAAAAAGCTGTTTCACATTATTTAACAGGCTCCGAGTTGCTGACAAACGCAAGGGCTTTGCTGTCGGGTGACCAGGAAGGAACGTTGATGGTGCCCTGGCCGCCGAACAAATAGGCAATCACACGGGGTGCACCGGGTGAGGCCAGCGGCATGAGTCGCAGCATCACCTGTTTGTAAGAGGGATGCCCGTTTGGATCGATGTCTTCCGGGAAAGAAATAAATACCATCCATTTACCATCGGGAGAAATATGCGGGAACCAATTGTTGTATTGATCAAAGGTGAGTTGTTCTTTTTCGGATCCATCCGGTTTCATCCGCCATATCTGCATGGTCCCGGTGGGGTTGGCATTGTAGTAAATATATTTTCCGTCTGGTGAATATTCGGGTCCATCCACATGACCGCCGCTATTTTCGGTAAGCGCCGATTCTTTTTTGTCCTTCAGCGAAATCTTGTAAAGGTTGTAGACCTTGCTGCCATTTCTTTTTGCGGTTATCAGGACTTCCTTTCCATTGGGACTCCATCCATGCAGGTAAGAGGGTGTGTTCTCTGTGATCAGGAGCGGTTGACCGCCGGTCATCGGAACCGTGTACACCGTAGAGCCCCCCTCCGGCAAACCTTCGCGATGACTGCTGATGCCCAGTGTTTTCCCGTCGAAACTGATGACATGGTCATTGTTATTTCGGTTAATCGTGCCCGTGTTAAAGAGCCGGGGCGTTCCGCCTTCCGTGGAAATAGTATAGAGTGAACCATTCTGGTTAAAGAGCAGTGTATTTCCATCGGGCATCCAGTTGGGCGCTTCGAAACGCCCGGGGGCCTGGTATACAATGCGCCGCTGGCCGTCGGCGATGCGGATGATTTCAAGCCTGCTTCCCAATAGGTCGGTGGAAGGGGGCATTACCGCGTGGGGGTTTGAACTGTAGGGATGAAACACGGGCTTGTCAATCCTTACATTCCAAACCCTGGCACCGGCCAGCGCATCGGGATCATGGGAAGAAATGTAAAGCCCGGCCAACACTTCGCCAGTCAATACCTCCGTTTGATAACTGCCTACCAGTTGAAGCGGCTCGCCTGGATGGGCCATCCGCATGGTAATGGTTTTCCCGATCCGCTCCAGTTGGATGATCTGCCCGCCTTTTTTGGGATAGAAGCGTTCTTCCTCGGGATCACGCATGAACATTCCCTTATAAGGCCTCCATTGCAGGACGGCTAACCCATCGATGTGAAAACAGGCGTTCGCGCTGGCGGCACCTTCATCGTTGGATTCACGGATCATCCAGCCTATTTTCCGATGGCCGACAGAGCCGGTGGTATCGCCGGTAAATTCAAAGTTGGCGGTAAGAATAAAATCTCCCGTCAATTTCTTGTAGAGAAAATGAAACTCATCGCGGTTAAACCAGATGTTGTAACCACTGCCTTTGAGCTGGTACACCTGTGTTGAAGCATCATAGCTTGCCGATCCTTTGAGCCTGGGATTGCCGATGTCTTCATTGTAATCGAAT
>DATJYH010000519.1:0-10194 GCA_035499675.1 Puia sp. | reverse complement strand
CGATTGATCCTGACAGCCGCATTGGTATAGTCGAACGATTCCTGTGTGGGAAGGTTATGATTGACTACATACTCCAACGCGCCGATCCTGTGTAACAGCCGGGCGTATACGGAATCCGGCCCAAGACCATTTTGTTCAAACTGTTTTTTTAATTCAACGAGGCTGTTGAGCTTTTGTTCGGCGGACAGCGAATCAGCCTGTTCGATGGTCATCAACTGATTCCAGAAAACCCAACTGCCCGAAGATTGTGCCAGGCTTACCATGGACAAAGCCTGGACAATGAAGCCCAGGCTGATTGTTTTGATAAAGTGGATGGACAACTTACGTGAGCTCGTTACCATGGCCCCAGGAATAATTTATTTGTTCATGCAATTCCCATTGCTGATTTTTTGGTACAGCGGACTCGCCGGTGGAGCGGGTTTGACCGCCCCCTGTGACCTCAGGATTTCCAGGATTTTCCATTTGTTCAGCGGACCGGAATCAAACAGATTCTTATACAAGTAGAAATGTGTACATATTTTGCCGGTAACGATGGGTGTGGCAAATGACGAACCCTCTACGGTTTTTACCCGAACCCCCGAGCCTGCAAAACGAAGTATCGGGTTGTTAAACAAATACAGTGAATCTTGCTGCACCCGGTCAGCATTGACACCCACATCCACTACCCCTGAGGAAAAATTCTGATGGGGGCTCACGGACTTGCTGCCAAAGACGGTCGTGACAGCAAGTACGTTTGCGAATTTGCTGTCTCTCGCCAGGCAGGCGGGATAAAACGACACCGAATCCAGGTTGCGTAGCACTGAGTCAGGCACATTGTTGTATTTCTTGTTATAACTGGCCAGGATGGCTCTTTCGCTGGGATCCATGTTGCCCGCTGCTGCCACGAGCAGAATATTATTTCTCTTTAAATAGTGTTCTACATAGGCACCCAACAAGGTGGCCGATGTATCGATTTGACTGACAAAGGGGGAGTCCCTGGGTGTATAATACCCAAAACTTGCGTTGACAATATTTACTTTCATTTTAGCAGCATAGGCAAACCCGCATAGGACACCGAAAAGGTCTCCCGACCCATCCCTGGCATGCGTTTTAATCGCCAGGAACTGTATCGAATCACCACAGTACATGCTGACCTGGTCCAGGGCAAAAGTAGTCACGGTTGTCCCATGACGTTCGGCGTTGTCGTCTGTGATGTTGGAAGTCCACGAAACAAAATTCCATCCCAGTAGTGCACCTCCGATGCAGCCTCCGCCGAAGGGAGCGTGGTACAAGGGGAACGGGTGCATGATTATTTGGGATGAATCAATGCCAGTGTCGAATACTGCTACTTTTACAGCAGGCCCACGGAATTCACAGGCATTGCCAACTACGGCGCGATAACCGATGCTATCGGATGATTTCAGGCTGTCATAGCTGATCAACCGGGAGAGATAGGCCGGGGGATAGGAGACCGGGAAATTAGCGGCATAATAAAGTGGCCCATCATCTCCGCTGATGCCGCTTCCGCCGGATCCCTTGCCACCGGTCGCAGTCTGGCCTGAAATGTAAGATGTTACTCCGGGGCCGGTCAGCATCATCAGGGAGCTATCGCAACTGGAACAAAAGTAATTGATACCAACAGACCCACCTTGTTTAAGCTTGTCAAGCCATTGATTGAACGAATCGTCGTTTGTATATCCCGGTTTTCTCCATACAATGAGTTGGTTTTTGGGATCGGCCGCTGGTCTTGTGCCGGGACTGTCTGGTTGGATGTATTCCCTCCAGGAGGTGGTATGTGAGGTACAGCATCTGCATCCGGACATGACCAGTATCCAGACAAAAAAAGCCAGCAATACAAACATGATGCTTTGGCGGTTGGTTAGGGAAGGTTTCATGTTATTGAGTTTTTGCTATAGGTTTGAGCACCGGGTGTCATGTTACCTGACCCTTTTTACTATTCCCGGTACCGTATGTTGCTTAGTCGATTTTTTTTTCAACAGGTGTACAATTCACGACAGGTTTCCAGGTTAATTTATTGCGACCAACCACCATGCTGAACGGTACCCGTCCATTTTGAATGGCGGCCGGCTGGCGGGAATGCCGTTGGCAATCCCTGACCTTTGCTGCCAGGTCCTTCGGGGGACCGTTGTACACCTGGTTACCTGTAATTTTTCCCGGGGGTATTGATTTGGGTATGGAACGGAGAGGGAGCTGTTAATTCCGACGCTTGCGGAAATGTACAGTCTTTTGGAATCTTTTCAAAGTCAACAGCCATAAATCTTTCGGAGACCAATGGATTTCGGGTTGGCGTTACTGTTTGGTTACCGTTTCAGCAGTTTGCTGTAAACGATTTTCTCCATCAACCCTTCTTTTTGGTATTTGGAGATCGGGATCTGTGCCTTGCCGGCATGCAGGATGTTCCCCTCAATGGAGTTGATTTTGTTGACGGACACCAGGAAGGATTTATGGGGTTGTATGAATTGATGAGCAGGCAGTTTCTCCTGGAGCATTTTTAAAGTGAGATGGGTAATGATCTTTTTTTCGCCGTGGTAAATGGCCACATAGGCCATTGCCAAATGAAATAAAAGAACACCCAGGATCGACAGGATGCGGAGCCAGCCCGGGTAAGCTTCGCGTTGTTTGGTTTGCATAAAAAAAGGTTTTCATAAAAGTATCCGGGGACCTCACCCGCCTGAAAATATATATGACATCTGGACGCTTTGCAGTGATCAAAAGACAGCGCATGTTAGGAGGAGATCCTTTTCAACTTATCCTTCAGCAGCTTTTGTTCTGCACCCGACTGGGTGAGGAGCAAGGCCTTTTCAAAATGAAAGCGGGCCATTTCTTTCTCTTCCAGTTGCGCGTGCAGCTGGCCAAGTGTTGAATGAAGCAGGTGGTATTGCTGTAAGGATTCGATACCGGGAATGGAAACGATGCTCCGGATGGCTTCGGCAGGGCCCTCTGTTTCACTGACAACAATTGCCCGGTTGAGTGCTACCACGGGTGTTGGGTGCAGCTGGTAAAGCAGGTCATAGAAGTGAAGTATGTTGCGCCAGTTGGTTTGTGCAAAGCTGGGCGCCGTGCAATGCTCGAAAGCGATGGCAGCCTCGAGGTGATAGGTGCTGACACTGCTCCCTTCGGCCGATTGGGTAAGATAGGTCATGCCCTGGCGGATGAGTTGCTGGTCCCATTGGCCCCGGTCCTGGTCGCGTAAGAGTTGGATATTCCCCAGCTGATCCAGCCGGGTATTGTTACGGGCGTTGGTAAAGCACATCAGGGCCAGGAGTGCCCAGACCCTGGGCGACCGGGTAGCCGGGTGACCGGCCAACAGTTGTGCGAGCCGGCTGGCTTCGTCGAGCAGGTCTTTGCGCACCAGGTCTTCGTGCCGGGTGGAACTGTATCCCTCGTTGAACAAAAGATAAATAGCCAGGAGCACATTATCCAGCCGTGCTTCGAGTTCATGCAGCGCAGGTATCTCAAACGCGATCTTCTGTAACCGGAATTGTTGCTTCGCGCGATACAGTCTTTTTTCGATCGTGTCCTGCGTGGTTACGAATGCCTTGGACACTTCCGGTACGCTGAACCCGCAAAGGGTTTTCAGGATCATGGCTACCTGCGATTCAACCGGCAGTGCCGGGTGACAGCAGGCGAACATCATCCGCAACAGGTCATCTTCTATTTCTTTATCGGTGATCAATTGCTGTACGGTAGGTACCAGGGTATATTCCGACTGAAGCAGGTAGGCGATATCGCTGGCAAAAGCATGTTGCCTCTTTTCCCGACGGATATGATCCAGTACCCTGTTCCTGGCAACAGTAAAAAGCCAGGCAGACGGATCATCAGGGATGCCTTTGATTTTCCAATGGTCCAGTGCCTTCAGCAAGGTGTCCTGTACAACATCCTCTGCAAGTTCGAGATTGTGGGTGCCAAACACCTTGGTCAGTACGGATACCAGTTTTCCCGACTCATGACGAAAGGAATGATAACCCGGAAGAGCAGCATTGTTTTTATGCTCCAGGGATTCAATCAGGGATTGCCAGAATTGGTTTGCTGCCGTCAATGCACAGGTTTTATGTCAACAAATTTATGCGATGGCTCAGGGATAGGCAACCGGTTCCAGGTCCAGAACCTGGTGGAGGTGGTGCAGCAGGTGTTTATTGTAATCCTGGGCCAGCCATTCAATGCTATGGAATTCCGTCGCATTGGTATCAACGGTTCTTTTTGCCAGGGATTCCGGCATTGATGTGAGCACGCGACAAATGTGTTTGTTCAGCAACACCCATAGGTCAATAAGATCCTTCACCGGGTACTCCTGGTAATGAGCGATGGTTACCCAGTCGTCCTGGCGGTAGGTGATTCGGGGATTGTCCTCGTATTGTCCCACTACAAAACGGCGGATATTGTTTTGGGCTGAATCAACCAGGTGGCCCAGTATCTCTTTTCTACTCCATTTTTCCGGCCTGGGTTTGAAGCTGTAATTATCCTCCGTGATCGATTCTAACATTACAGTATAACCGAAGATGATCTGTTGCAATTCCCGGATTGTTTCCTGCATATGGTGATGATTGAAAATAAAGACTGGAAGGATACGCCTCGTCCGGGTCGATTCGATACAATTCCGGTAAAAAATAATCGGCGCCGGGTTTTTATCTTTTGGACCTGACAGCCTTCTTTGCAGCTGCCTTCTTTTTTAGCCTGGGTTTTAAGGACTGGGCGAATTCAAAGGATTCCAGGATCAATGTGCTGAGTTGCCCGGGGTCTTTCAGCAGCTGACCGGGAGGCTCGATGTATTCTTTCATCGGTTTACCGGGTATTGGTTCAAATCGTTTTGCCTTTTTAGTTTTTATCCAATGTTCTATTTGCCCCGGGCTCAACCTGACCATGATACTTTGGTTAAAAACGCTGCAAAACATATTCCCGTTCACAAACGCACAAGGAAAGCCAAACATTTTTTTCTTTTCGATGCGTTGATCGGCCGGCAGGTTTTTTTCAAAGATTTCGATGATGGCGGCGGAAGGTTTCTCCCATTTCATATATTGTATTTGCCTGGATAGTTGCGTATACGCTAAAATACAATGAAATTCCGGGCCATCCTGTGGTTGAACCCTTATTTGTGCTACAGAGTAACCTGCATGATTTCCCTGACTTCAACACTGCCATCATATTCAAATCCGGGGCAGCCCTTCGACATTTCAACCGCCTCGTCAAGGCTCCCTGCCTTGATCAGGAAATAGCCGCCGATCATTTCCTTGCCCTCAGCATAGGGGCCATCGGTTATTTTTATTTTTTTGCCGTATACCACTTTCCCGGCGGTTGTCAGGGGCTGGCCTGTAATATATTTGCCCTCGGCAGCAATGGCATCGATCCAATGCTTCCATTTCATCAGGTGTGCCTGCATCATTGCAGGCGATTCGCGCATACCGGGATCGTCCCCGCCGCGGAAAATAAATAAATATTCCTTCATGGCTGTATTTTTAGTGATGGTTGTAACATGACCCATATCCCGCATCTCGTATCCCGGTTCCCAACTTTAGACGCCCGCCCCATTCCTATAAGACGGATATCAGGGAGCTAACCGGACAGACATCCATGAAAAATGATGATAAAGCTATAAAACGCGTATCAAATCATCTGTCTTCCGCAGCTAATAAATGATGAAAGGAGTGGACGCCGGACGAGCCCGATTTGATTATATCCCTTACAACCAATATTTTTGCCACTCGTTAAACTGGAATGAATGAGACAAATAGCTTTCAGAGAGGCTTTGCGTGAAGCCATGAACGAAGAAATGCGGCGCGACGACCGGGTTTTCCTGATGGGAGAGGAGGTAGCCGAATACAATGGTGCTTACAAGGTAAGCCAGGGTATGCTGGATGAGTTCGGACCCAAGCGTGTGATCGATACACCCATTTCAGAACTTGGTTTTACGGCCATTGGGGTGGGCGCTGCGCAAAACGGTCTCAGACCGGTGATAGAGTACATGACCTGGAATTTTGCGGTCCTTGCATTGGACCAGATCCTCAATACAGCTTCCAAAATGCTGGCGATGAGTGGCGGGCAGGTAGGCTGCCCGATTGTTTTTCGGGGACCCAACGGTTCCGCCGGACAACTGGGTGCGCAGCATTCCACAGCCTTTGAAAGTTATTATGCAAACATCCCCGGCATCAAGGTGGTTTCTCCCAGCAACGGGTATGATGCCAAGGGATTGTTGAAACAAGCCATCCGTTATGAAGAAGATCCGGTGGTGTTTATGGAAAGTGAAGTGATGTATGGCGATAAATCTGAAGTTCCGGAGGAAGAATATTATATCGAATTGGGAAAGGCCGATATCAAAAAGCAAGGTCGTGATGTGACCATTGTTTCGTATAATAAGATGATGAAGGTGGCACTGGGCGCGGCTGCAGAACTGGAGAAAGAAAATGTGAGTGCCGAAGTGATCGACCTGCGTACCATTCGTCCGCTCGACTGGATGACGGTATTGGAGAGTGTCAAAAAAACAAACCGCCTGGTGATCGTTGAAGAGCAATGGCCTTTTGCCTCAGTTTCCTCCGAACTCAGCTATCATATCCAGAAAGAAGGATTTGACTATCTCGACGCCCCCATCCGCCGCATCACCTCCGCCGATGCGCCGCTGCACTATGCCCCGAACCTCGTGGCGCTTGCCCTGCCTGATGTTGCGAGAACGGTAAAGCTGGCGAAGGAGGTGATGTATCTGCAAAAATAATTTGCAGATCTGCAAATGTGCAAATTGGCCTCAGCAACAACCACTGTTTTTTGAGTCCGGAGTCATTAGTCTGTAGTCGATGGTCCTATGGCAGATTTTCCAGTCCGGCGGTTGAACGTTACAACGCCTTGTACATGTCATGACGGCCATTGAACATCGGCCATCGATGCTGCAGCCCCAACATTCCGGCCTATTCGTTATCTTGAAGCCTTCAAATCAAGTGTCATGAAGAAACTTCTGCTTGTCATTTTTTGCGGCTCCTTTATTCTTTCTGTTTTCTCACAAAATACCTATACACCGACTGCTGCCAATTTGCAGGCCCGGAAATGGTTCGACAGCGCGCGGTTTGGCATGTTTATTCACTGGGGTGCCTTCAGCGTACTGGGTGATGGTGAATGGGTGATGAACAACCGGAATATCCGTGTGCCGGAATATACCCGCCTGCTGCAGATATTTAACCCCATTGATTTTGACGCAAAAAAGTGGGTGGGCACGGCCAAACAGGCGGGCATGCAATACATCACGTTGATCACACGCCATCATGATGGATTTAGCGATTGGGATACCCGGCAGTCGGACTGGAAGATTACGAATACCCCCTGGGGTAAGGACGCAGTAAAACTATTGGCAGATGAATGTCACCGCCAGGGGATCAAACTGTTTGTGTATTATTCCCTGCTCGACTGGTACCGCTCAGATTACCAGTATGAAACCGGGAGGACCGGGCATGGTACGGGCCGTACGCAAAAAAGCGACTGGAACAGCTATATCCGTTTTATGGAAGCACAGCTCACGGAACTGTTGACCAATTACGGGGAGATCGGCGGGGTGTGGTTCGATGGATTCTGGGATCAGCTGGACAACGACTGGGATAAGACGCAGAAATCCAAAGTCGACTGGCATATCCAGGAGATCTATGCGTTGATCCATCGCCTGCAGCCACAATGTCTGATCGGGAACAACCATCACCAGGCTCCCCTGCCCGGGGAGGATTTCCAAATGTTTGAGAAGGACCTGCCCGGTGGAAATACCACGGGGTTCGGTGGACAGGTAGTTTCACAACTGCCACTGGAGACCTGCGAAACGATGAACGACTCCTGGGGATTCAACATCACCGACCGGAACTACAAATCCGTCAAAGACCTTATTCAGCTGCTGGTGAAAGATGCGGGCTATGGCGCCAACCTGCTGCTGAACATCGGGCCAATGCCTAACGGTAATATACAACCGGAGTTTACGGAAAGGCTGGCAGCCATGGGCGACTGGTTGAAAACCTACGGGCCAACGATCTACGGAACCCATGCGGGATTTACCAGACCCACCTATTGGGGAGCCGTTACCGAAAAAGGCAACCGGGTGTTCCTGCATATTTTTAAAACGGAGGGGGATAAATTTTTCATCAAAGTACCCTACACGGTTAAATCAGCAGCCCTGTTCGCAGGAGCGAAGGCCCTCAAATTCCAGGCCCTGGGGGAGGGATACATCTCGATCGACCTGAAAAATGTACAGACCGATCCAATCGACACGGTCGTTGAACTGGAAGTGCTGAAATAGAAGTGTCCGGGGCCGATCTCCTGCTGGTCTGTGTTTGTGACATCCGGCGGCAGCAAACATCACAGCCGCTAAACCATTTGCCCCGGAGGGGTAACACGCCGCAACAGGTATCATAACCAGGTAAGCTCAATGGCACCGGAGAGGCTATACGTATGACCCTCTTTTGGCGGGAATATCTTTTCCAAACTGCAGGACTTTGGGAAAGATGCTGCCTCGGGAGGCTTACGGGTACGAATACCCGCCCAATGACTAGAATTGATTTCAAAGAACAATAAAGGCCCCCGGCCTGTCGGTGCGCCGCCGTATATACAACTCCGTTATTGCAGCTTTATTTGAGCGTTGCCTCATTTTGCCTGTTGTTGCCGCTTTTTACCTGTTTTTGCCTCGTTATAGATAAAGAAAGCAATCCGTTTTAGCACCGCACTGATCTGTTTTACATTCGCTTTGTAGCATCCGTCACCAGGTATTTGTTGTGGTTTTGTTGTGGTTTCGTTCCTATTTCCCTTGTACCATGTTGTGGTTTCATTGTGGTGCACCACAACAAAACCACAAGCCGACTACAACATGGTAGGAACATGGTCCTAATGAAAACCCTTAGAGAACCCCGGATGTCCGTATCCCTACCCAAAGTGGGTATTGACTCGTTGGCATGGGTCTCTTAACTTCGTCGGTTTCATACATAACTGATTTGCGCATAGGGGTTTATGTTGGTGTACCTATTTCTATGCACCCTCCCTGAGGTCGCTCCAGCCCTTTGGAAAACTCGCCCCAGAGAGGATTATAACAGGCATGTGCATGTGTTTCTTGCGTGGCGCGTAAATTTTGCACCGGTTTGTATTTATTTGCATCGAATTGCTTTTGCTATGGACTGGAGGGAAAATAATTTGTCATCTAACCGGCGTGACAATTGATTCCGATCAACTGCAATAATGAGTTCTTGCTGTTTTCTTGCTCCCTTCTTGCTGTTTTCTTGCTGTCGGCTTGCTGTCCGGAGCAAGCCGGGAGCAACAAGACAGCTACATGGTAATAACAAGTCAATAATGAATCAGGAGAAAAATCCCACCCCGGGGAGGCAGTGTCCATAATAATACCATAATTCAGGCGCATCAATACCATTAAAAAGCCGGGTTAAAAAACCCTTTTTTTCTCCCCACTGGCTCAAGTCACTTGGGCCTCTTTTTGTTGCCAGTCTGCGACTGGCATCCAAGAATCTATAACCAAAATTAAATTTTGAAGTAGATTAGCAATTAAGTGACATCATGCCGGTAAGTTTAAGATTGCGGGTGTTTATATTGTGCTACAATGAAAAGGAGAATAGCAGTTGAGCATTTGTAATGCTGATTCCAATCAAAGAAGGGGACGCACAAGTAGACGTACTGGTTGTTTGCAGTATCAAAAATATGAAAGAGTTGGGGGAAGGTAATTCCAGGCTAAAAATGACGCTGGCCAGCATCACTTCAGCAAGATGATGCTTCTGAATGCATGGGCAAATTCCTGGAGCCGGTAAGTAGTGACAGAGGTAAGCCCAGGATGAGTTTGATACAATGATTCCAGAATGAATTAGTGCAATGCGCTGAGGGCAGAGTTCAACAACATCATGGAAGCATACACGAAACCTAACAAAACGCAGCCAACAATGGCCAGTTTAAAGAAAATTTTTCCTGCGGGAATAACCTGGGGTTCGGCTTTCTTGGTCATAGGGTTGTATTTTAATTAGATGTAGTTTTCAGAGAAATTGGATCAAACAAAATACTCAGCAGTTTCGGCACCTGCAAAGTGTTTTTACGAGGAAGATATACGACAGTTTCTTATTTATTTGATAATCAATACCGTATCCCGGTACTACAGTTGTAAATATTGAGATTTGGACAATATTTCCACCTATCGAAGCATCGTCTGAAATATGCAATTGGCAGCGGACCCCGCTGCTCCATGGC
>DATJYH010000518.1:0-2498 GCA_035499675.1 Puia sp. | reverse complement strand
TTTTTCGCTGCTGCTTTCAGGCTGGCACTGTCTTTTTCCTGGTAATAGAATTCGCGCGTGGAGTCGTCGTGGTTTACGATCATCTGGAAGGATGGGTATTTGCTGCTTTGACAATATTCCAGCATGGCAATATCCCCGGCGCCTCCTTCATTGCCACAGGCAAAAACGGGACGCTGCCCGATGTGTAACTGGATATTCACGGGCTTTCCCGTTTTGTCGTTAAAGGACCCAAGTGCAGGCTTGCGGAAAATGGTCCGGTTGCTGTCCACAAAAACATATTGAAAGGAAGTCCCAATCACCTGGTCTTTTGGTACGCCGTAATATTCCTGGGAAATGACACGCACAAACTCTATGGTGCCTCCTGTACAAATGAATGTCTTAAATCCATTTGCCCGGAGATACTGCAGCAACTCCACCTGCGGGGCATAGGTGATTTGTTTGAAGGGAACATTCCATTTGGGGTAGCTGCCGCTGGCAAAAAAATCGCGGGCGGTTGATTCGTATTCATCCTCAGTTGTTCCGGAGTTGGTAACCGCTGCCAATTCAATAAATGCTTTGTCTCCTCCTTTTTCAAAATAATTTTTGTCCTGTTCCACCACGGCCTTGAATGGTTGCTTATTGGCGAGTTTTGGATTTTTTGTCAGTATTTTTTTTACCATATAGAAACAGAAGAGTTCCTGCACATAGGGTTTTTCCGCCCAGAGCGTACCGTCGTTGTCGAAAGTGGCGATCCGGTCGGCCACCGGGATAAAATTTTTGCTGCTGCTATCGGTCACCTCCTTTACATAAGTAACCAGGGCGGTTTTCAACGCACCATTGCTCCAACCGGGTAATGGGTCTGTGTTGGATGTCGAAACGGTATCGGTGGTTGAACCTGCGGCAGGTTTATTCCCGGATCCCTGGCAGGAAAAACATTGGCTGATGAGGAATACTGCGGCCATCAGATTGGCGATGCTGAGCGTCGGTCTTTGATGTATGTTCATATTTTCCATAAATGTTTTAGTAGTTGATTTGTTGAATGGATATTTTGTCGTTCCCGTCTGCCGGGGCTTTGTCGAGCAGACCGGTCCGGTATGCACTGATTTCTTTCCTGAATGATCCATCTGTTTTCGCGCCCTCACTCTCTTCTTTATATAATTCTTTGTAATAGCCCGCCAGTTTCTAGGGGATCTGCCCAAAGGGACATTGCCCGGTAATAAATGCCGCACAGCCAGCCGTGCAGCTTTGTTGTCCGTAGTATCGGACGAAGACACCGCCTTCTGCACCGATGCGGTCAATATTGGGTGTCATAAAACCCATCAGCCCGCGACTGTAAGCACTGACATTCGATTGGCCGATATCATCCCCGAAGATGGCGAGTATATCCGGTTTTTTCTGGGCCTGTAAATGACAGAGCGCTAAGACCGATGCAATAAACAAGGTGGACTTTACAGACTTCATGATATTTGGGTTAATGGTCTAAGTAAAAAAATTATCGAAAAACCGAATTGCTACTTTTGATTTCTCAGTTCCTCTTCTTTCAATTCCAATAACATGGCCTGGTTGGCAATGATCTTTTTCAGCAGCGCATTTTCCTCGAGCAATTCCTTTACCCGGCCGCCTGCAGGGACGTTGGCTCTCCTGGAGTTGGGATCCTTTCCCTTGTCCGTCAATTTTTCTTTCCACCGGTGAAAGACGCTGTAGGATAAATTGTGTCTGCGAAGCGCCGCAATAATCCCCGACTGCTTTGCCTGCTGCAGTATTTCCATTTTTTCTTCCACCGTAAATTTTCTGCGTTGGGAAGTCATGGGATGATGGTTTTGATCTGTTATGATTAAAGTAAAAAGAATGAAGCGGGATGCGAGATGCGGGATCCGGAAAACGGGTTGCAGTAGGATATCCTGATGATTATTTTTCACCAAATGCCGCCCGCATCTCGAATCAGGTATCCCGCATCCCATTCCGTGGCTCCTACCGGGAAGACACCCGGGGTGGGGATTTTCGCCAAAAAGGAGGAAAAAAAGTTCGAATGTGCTACGGGGGAGGCGGGAGTCCTGCCTATGCCGGAGCTTCGGCGGGCGAAGGGGGAGGCTGGAGTCGATGGTCTCGTTGCAGCCGGCTAATTCGAGAAATTTTAATTATTTTCCTTCACAGTTTTCTGAAAAAACAGATGACCGGTGTCAATTAAAAGCATATCATCAGCCGCTCCCATGAATAGAAGTTCATGGTTGCTTCCCTTTTTACTGATTGCCATGGCCTTCAAAAGCTTTGGCCAGGAAAAGGATTCCATCTATCTCTACAATGGGCAAATACTGATCGGCAACATTAAAAGCGCCAGCCTGGGGGCCATCAGCATCGATGAAGTAGATTTAAAGATGCTGTCCATCAAATTGTATAAGATCCGGCGACTCCGGATCACGCACCGGTTTAAGATTGAAACGGTGGACAAAAATATCTTCCACGCGAATTTTGAGGTGTCTGAAAAGCCCGGCTGGATCATCATCCTTCCATATGATACG
>DATJYH010000517.1:0-7098 GCA_035499675.1 Puia sp. | reverse complement strand
ATTGCTCAGGAACCCCTTTACATCATCGGTTTTGATCTTGACCATCACAGATCCGTAATTAGAGCCAAGCATCATCATTAATGGTGCTATTTTCTGGCGGGCTGATGTATAATGGAAATCCTGTACCACACCGATCACTTTGTATTCATGCAGGCCGGAAGACACGACGATCTTGTTCAGGGCGTTCTCATTGCTTACCCATCCAAGGTCGCGGACGGCGGATTCATTGATGACGACGGCTGAGGAGTCGCCGGAAAAATCCCTGGAAAAATACCGGCCTGCCATGATCTTCATGCCAAGCGTGGACAGGTAATCATAGTCTACGTGAAAAAAGAAAGCGTGGATCTCCGAAGCGCTTTCGTTCTCTTTGTTTTCCTTGGCATATACTTCTGATCCGTCCACCGCTGTTCCCACCCGGTCAACCGGTACATCCCGGGAAATGGTAACATTGACCACCCTGCTGTCCTGCAATAGTTGCTGTTTGAAAACATCCTGGTTTTTCCGGTGGAGCGCATAAGTGTCTTCGATCACCATCACCTGTTCTTTTTCAAAACCCAGTTTTTTATGTTGCATGTAATGCAATTGCTCGTAAACAACAATGGTGGCAATGATCAGGGCGGTGGAGATCATGAATTGAAAAACCACCAGCACGTTACGCAGGCTGCTGCGTTTGGCAGGGCCGGTGGCGGGGACTCCTTTTAGCACGGATACGGTTTGAAACGACGAAAGGAAAAATGCGGGATAAATGCCTGCCAGCAGGCCAACCAGCAGGGTTATGCCGATGGTGAACAGCAGCGTTTTGTAGTTCACAAAAAACAGCATGCTGATATGTTTACCGGAAAGCTGATTGAAATAAGGCAGCAGCAGGGAAATCAGCAGCAGGGCCACAATCATGGCGCAAACGGAAAGTGATATGGATTCCGCCAGGAATTGCCCGATCAATTGCTGTTTGACCGAACCCAATACCTTCCTGATCCCCACTTCGCGTGAGCGTTTGGCAGAACTGGCAGTTGCCAGGTTGGTAAAATTGACACAGGCAAGCAGTATTATAAAGACAGCGAGTGCGCCAAAAATGTAAACATATTGGATATCGCCATTGGGCTCCAGTTCATATTTAGTGGCCGCGTGTAAATGAATATCGGTAACAGGTGTGAGGTAAAATTTCCAGTTGTTGAGCGCTTTCCTGGCCTCGGCCAGGCTTACACCCATATCATGTTGGGTTTCCGGCACCACATATTTCTCCGTCAATTGCGGAAATGCCGCTTCCAGTTTTTGGGGATCGGCGTTTTTATCCAGCAGCAGGTAGGTGTAGAAACCTATGTTGCTCCAGGTATGCCCGAGTACGGCACCCCTGTTGGTCGTCATGCTGATAAATATGTCGTAGTGGAAGTGGGAGCGGGCAGGGACTTCGTCGATGACACCGGTAACCTTTGAACCACCGATGATCGAAAGTACTTTGCCAAGGGCAGGGGCATCACCAAAATATTTTTTGGCAATGGCCCTGGTGATAACAACGCTGTTGGGGGAAACCAGGGCTGTTTGTTCATCCCCTTCTACCAGGTGAATGGAGAAGAGTTGGAGGAAATTGGAATCGCAGAAAGCCATGCGGTGTTCCTTGAATTGTTTGTCGCCAAATTGCACATAGGACTCACTTAACGGTATAAGCCTGGTGCAGGCAAGCACTTCCGGGTAAGTATTCTTCATACCGGGGCCCACGGCTACATCCACATCAGGGTAGTCGGCCACACCACCATTCTGATCTGCCTGCACGCCCACCCGGTATAGCTGTTCTGCGTTGGGGGAATAGCGGTCGTAGCTCAGTTCGTCATACAAAAACGCAGCGATCAGCAGGCAGCAGGTAAGACCGATGGCGAGACCAAAGATGTTGACAAAGGTGAACAGCCTGTTCTTTGTAAGGGTTCGCCAGGTGGTTTTGAAATAATTTTTAAACATATCCCGGTTTTTAAAGAATAATTATTGGGAACCTCAGATTTCCAGCGAATGAAATGCCATAGTGATAATTTAATGATTATCAAACTATTATGATTCAACGAGCAACCCCTAATGTACGATTTCGTTACTTCTCTTGTTCGCTTTCAGACCAGCTTGACTCGTCCGTTTAACGGGCCTCGCGGAGATTGTTGTACAGAAAATTTTTGCGTAACCGAATAGTTACCCATATATTTGTATCCGATCGGTTACATATTAAACCCCCTTTACATGAGAAGAGACCCGTTCCAGGCCATTGCCGATCCTACCCGCAGGGAGATCATCAGGCTGCTTGCCGGCCAGTCGCTGAACCTGAATAGCCTGGCATCCAACTTTACAATCAGCAGACCGGCCATATCCAAACAGATCAGGATCCTGACTGAATGTGGGTTAATTACGATTACCAAAAAAGGCAGGGAGCGGTATTGTAAGGCCAGGCTCAGCTCGCTGGAACAGGTATCCGACTGGGTGGACAGCTACCGGGTATTCTGGACAGGCAAACTGGATGCCCTGGAAACATTTCTCAGCAACGAAGACCTTGCTGAACGCCGGTCTGCGCGCAAAGGATCATCTATTAAACCAGCAAAAAAATCGAAAAGAAAATGAAAAGCGAACCATTTATCATTGAACGTACGTTCAACGCACCGATTGAGCGTGTATGGAAAGCCATCACTGACAAAGCACAAATGAAACAATGGTATTTCGACCTGGAAGCTTTTGAGCCCGAGCCTGGTTTTGAGTTTCGGTTTACCGGGGTTAATGAAGGGAGAACCTACCTGCATGTTTGCAGGGTTATCGAGGTGATACCGGGTAAAAAAATTTCCTACAGCTGGAGATATGAAGGGCATGAAGGCAACTCGCTGGTTACGTTTGAACTGTTTCCGGAAGGACATAAAACAAAATTGAAACTCACACATGCCGGCATTGAAACCTTCCCGCCCACACCAGATTTTGCAAAAAAGAATTTCGAAATGGGGTGGACAGAACTGATAGGCACTTCGCTGGGGAATTTTGTGGAACAAACGTTAGCAGGGAGTTGACAGCGGACCGACTGCATCCGCCGCCGCCCCGGCGTAGGCGGACAGTATTTCAAAACTTCTTTGATTCACCGCATCCCGCTATTAGGCATCCGGCGACTTCAAGCGGTCTGATGCCTGTCAACATTTCTATCAATCCCAATTCTGGAACAAAAATCCCGGAATGGGACGATTTGTTGCAGGAAAAAACCTGACTTCCTACAAAATTTTTTTGTAAGCCATTGTTAATGAATGATTTCAAAGGCAAAAAACAGCGTATGCGGCACGCTGTTTTTTTGGTATACGGATTGAAACCATACCGTTGTTCTTTGACAGGTGATACCGGTTTTTTTAAAGGCTCGAAGAAGGCCATTGGTCGAAAAGAGCTATGAGAAGAAAGAAAGAATTGCAATCTTTGAAAATGACCATGACGGGCGCAGGTCAAAAGATGAGTGGTTGTAGTGCAATAACCTATGCGTGTTCCCGTTATAGCATAAATAGTATTCTATAAGGTTGCCTAAAGAAACCATGTAGAACGATCGCGTGTGCCAGAACGTTATGAGGAAGAAAAAAAGTGATCGTGGTGATTCGCCTGTTAATCCGTTTATTAATCGCAGTACCGTTTCTTTTTTGAAAACATAGTCAAACCCTTTGTTATGAAAACGTTATCCAAACTCGTATCCACCAGTAGTGTCTCCCTATTGGTCATTACGTCCCCCGTCCTAATCTCCGGAAGTCATAAAAAAATAAATGAGATCCCGGTTGCCAATTCAACGGTGGTGTCGGCAGTCAACTACATGTCTCCGGTTGCTAAAAACAGCACAACATCCAATAAAACAATTACATACGCCGCTGTTACTACTACAGTAAGCACAAATAATGCCAATTACGCCGTAGATGCCGCCGCTAAAAAGGCCTTCGAGGTAAAAATGGTCATTAGAGAAGCTTCCGGTATATATGACTCCATGCGGTTGGGCAGGACCGGTTTGAACCAGAAGGCTTTTGAATATGCCTGGCGGGGATACCATAACCTGTTGAAGAAAGGAATTGTGCAAAAGTCCAATGTATTGTCTATTTGTGATTTTACGCAATCTTCCCGTCGCAAGCGTTTGTACGTGATCGACGTAACCCACCGCAAATTATTGTACAATACCTACGTGGCACATGGCATGAATTCAGGTGTGGAATATGCTACTTCTTTCTCCAATCAGCCTGAATCTTTCAAAAGCAGTCTTGGATTTTACCTTACCAGTAGAAGTTATAAAGGCAGAAACGGTCTTTCCCTGAAAATCATCGGTCTTGAAAAAGGTTATAATGACCTCGCCGCAAAAAGGAATATTGTGCTGCATGGTGCAGATTATATCGGCAATGAGTACCTGAACAACAATGGTGAAATGGGCAGGAGCCTCGGTTGTGCTGCAATTCCCACCCAGGTGAATCCGAAGATTATCAAAAGTATCAAGAATGGCAGCGCCCTGTTTATGTATTATCCGGCAAAAAAATATTTGAGTTCGTCCGCAGTGATCAACGGTTAATCAGCAAAGAACAATGAAGATAATGGCAAAGGGGCAGTGGACATACTGTCCCTTTGTTGATTCGGCCCGAAGCCGGGCCTGGTACAAAGACCAAAATATCTGCTGGCAAATCCGAACATATGAACAACCGCAGCTTAATCCTCATTACGCTCTTTTTCTCCCTGCTGGGCCAGGTCAGGGCACAGTCATTCGATGCGAACCTGAAACAATACAGCAGCCAGTACGAGCAGGAGAAAATCCACATTCACTTCGACAAAGACGCCTATCTCCCCGGTGAAACGGTCTGGATGAAATCTTATATCATGGCGGGTTCCAGGCCCTCTGCCATCAGTAAAAATATTTACTTCGACTGGACCGATGCCAATGGCACCCTGCTCCTGCATACCGTGTCGCCCATCACCGAAGGGGTGGCCACCAGTTCATTTGCTGTTCCGGCAGCTTTTACCAGCAATACCATCCACGTAAAAGCATACACGAAATGGATGCTCAACTTCGACAATAGTTTTTTGTTCAACCGGGATTTAGCGGTGCTGTCTCAATGGGATGGCCGCGATCGTTCCTTTGAAAAAAATATTACTACGGTTCGTTTTTACCCGGAAGGGGGTGATTTGATTGCTGGTCTTTCTTCCATGGTCGCTTTTGAAGCAACCGATCAGTTCGGCCGGCCAGCGGATATAAAAGGACTGGTGAAAAACAGCCGGAATGAGGTCATCGATTCCCTGGTTGTTGTGCACGATGGTATGGGCAGCTTCCTGATTAAACCCACCCCGGATGAAAAATATACAGCCTATTGGCAGGATGAATACGGGCAGCAGCATACGACCGACCTGCCCACCTGCAAATCCATCGGTGCGGTGATCCGTATTACGTCTTCAAAGGACAATAATATTCATTTCCAGGTTGAACGACCCGTCAACGCCTCAGACGACCTGAAAACGCTGACTGTCATGGGCACCACCAATCAGCAGGTGGTATTCAGGTCAACGATCGATCTGAAAGATAAAACCCTGGAAGATGGGGTCATCTACAGTATGCAGGTAAACGGATCGGTGATGCAGGTTACCGTGCTGGATGCCGGCATGACGCCGATTGCGGAAAGGGTAGTCTTCCTGCATAACTATCAACCTGTTTTTGAGGCACAGTTAAAGAAAAACCTGGTTAACCTGGGCCGGAGGGGAAGAAATGAATTGTCTGTCGAAGTACCAGACAGCCTGGGCTCTGACCTTTCTATAGCTGTTACTGATGGCAATCTTCCCTATGATACCGACAATAATATCGTTTCCGATTTCCTGTTGAGCAACGAAATCAGGGGCCATATCAATAACCCCGGCTGGTATTTTTCCAATCATTCGGATAGCGCCAAATTTTACCTGGACCTCGTTATGCGCACACATGGCTGGAGAAAATTCCGTTGGGAAGATGTGGTATCGGGGAAACTACCCGAGATCCGGTTCCCGGCTGACTCTGAATATATTTCCCTGCAAGGCAGGATCGCTCCGGCTTTTACCCGGTTTGACGGCAGCGATTCAATTGCTTTACTGCTCATCGGGAAAGACGGAAAGAAATACGTATCGTCATTGCCTGTAAAACCCGATGGCAGTTTTGTAAAGAAAGGGATGTTCTTTTATGATTCCCTGCAGGTGGTATACAGCCTGAATCACACAGCGAGGCTGGGACCCAATGCCACGGTAAGTTTTGAGAATGGCCTTCAGACGGAGCCAACGACTGCCATCCGGGCCGAAGAACCAGGTTTTCAATGGAACAAGGTACCTGACGTGATCCTGGCCAAAGAATCTGACGGAGCGCTGGCGGAAAAGAACAATTATAGCAGGCAGCCTGCCCCGCTGAACTATGTGTTTACGCCCGTAATTCGCACGGATTCTGCCAAAAGCAATCTTCAGACAGCCTCCCGTTACCTGCAGGATAATTTCCCTGAGCTGAAATTCCCGATGGCTGCCAAAGACAACAATACAGGCAATAGTGGTGCCGGCGGCAGGTATGCTTCTTATTCCGTTAACGGCGGCGCCCCCGCTGCCGCGCCCAAAAATAATGTCAACCTGCTGCTGGATGGTAACCCGGTAACACTGGACGATTTGAAACAAGTGAATATGAAAGAAGTGCTCTATATCAAGTTTCTTCAAAAAAATAACCCCAAGGACCTGCCGGCCCTGTCCATTACCACCCGGCAGTCCCTGGTACAGGACTACATCATGAACAACAAAACAGGGTTTGCCGTAGTCAGGGGATATGAGCCGGTAAGAGAGTTTTACAATACCCAGTATTCGGGAGCGACACTGGATGAAGCCCTGACAGATTTCCGTTCAACGCTGTACTGGAATCCCAGGCTTGTGTTCGACAAGGTTCACCGGAAGATCAATATCAGCTTTTACAACAACGATATATCCGGCAAATTGCGCGTGGTAATAGAGGGGATGAACAAGGCCGGTAAGCTGACCAGGCTGGAGGAGATCATTAAATAATGGCCTGCCGGGGGGTGTTTATTAACAACCGGCAATCATTTATAATTTCTGCATTTTTTATTCGTTTATATAAAAACA
>DATJYH010000516.1:0-6904 GCA_035499675.1 Puia sp. | reverse complement strand
GTAAAAGATTTTCATTTTGAAGACCTGCATGTACCCATCGGCCCCTATGGTTTCCAGTTAAACAATCCCCCCAGGTTTAACTATGCCGTAGTGCATGTAAAACCGGGGAATGTCGACGCATCACTGCAGTCCATCGAAATGGTTTGGCACAAACTGAATCCAAATGAACCCTTCGACTATAGTTTCCTGGATAAAGACTTCCAAAGAAATTATGACGCAGAAACCAGGCTCTCGGGCATCGTCAGCAATTTTACCATCATCGCCATTTTGATTTCCTGCCTGGGACTTTTTGGCCTGGCCACCTTTAGTGCAGAGCAGCGCATCAAAGAAATTGGCGTGCGCAAAGTGCTTGGCGCCAGTGTAACCAGTATTGTGACCCTGCTGTCAAAAGATTTTCTAAAACTCGTGGGTATTGCCATCCTTATTGCCTCACCGCTTGCCTGGTGGGTCATGCATAAATGGCTGCAGAGTTTTGCCTATCGCACCAGCATCAGCTGGACGGTTTTTGTCATTACCACGCTGGCAGCGTTGTTTATTGCCTTGTTTACGATCAGCTTCCAGGCAATCAGAGCGGCGATTGCGAACCCGGTAAAAAACCTGAGAAACGAGTGACTCCAATGTGCAAATGGGTGGGATCCCCGGGAATGGCATATTCGGTTGACAATTGAATGATCATTAATGAAATTGATCAATTGTTATGTATAGAATTGAAAAGAGTGCCGCGCCAATTATCATGAAGGCTGCCGTTTAAGAATTTGCAGACCTGCACATCAGTAATTTGAACGCTATGATTAAAAATTATTTGAAAACAACATTGCGCAATCTTTGGAGAAACAAGTCGTATAGTTTTCTCAACATTTTTGGATTGGCCATTGGCATTGCCTGTGCGGGCCTGATCTTTTTGTGGGTAGAGAGTGAGGTGACCTGGGACAATTTCAATGCAAAAAAGAACCTGTTGTATTTCGTGGACGAAAACCAGAAGTACGATGCCTATACGGCTACGTTTGGTTCAACACCGGGTTTGCTGGGACCCGCCATGCAGAAGGAAATACCGGGCGTTGCCAATACCTGCCGTACCTCTGAGGGTGAGATGTCTTATCTATTCAGCATCGGCGATAAGTCCATGTATGCCTCCGGTAAATTTGTTGAGCCTTCGCTGTTCAGCATGTTCACCCTGCCCTTTGTACAGGGCAGCGCGTCATCGGCCTTTAAACAGTTGTATTCCCTGGTCATTACCGAACAAACAGCAAAAAAGTTTTTTGGAGAGGCAAAAAATGCAGTCGGCAAAACGGTCAGGGTCAATAACGATCACGATTATGTGGTGACGGGTGTGATCAAAGACATTCCTGAAAATTCCTCCATGCAGTTTGAATGGGTGGCTCCTTTCGAAATTTATTTTAAACAAAGCGAGTGGTTACTTGAATGGGGGAATAATTCACTGAGTACCTACGTCGAGTTAAAACCGGGTGCCAGCGTGGCCGCGGTCAATAAACAGCTCTACGACTTTATTCAAAAAAGGGACCCTCGCTCTATTGCCCGGCCTTTTTTGTTCAGCATGAACGACTGGCATCTGCGCAATGACTTTGACAACGGGGTGCAAACCGGTCGCGGTCAAATTGAATATGTTCACCTGTTTTCCATCGTTGCCTGGATCATATTACTGATCGCCTGTGTCAATTTTATGAATCTTGCCACGGCCAGGAGTGAGAAACGCACCCGCGAAGTGGGTGTAAGAAAGGTGCTGGGTTCCAGCCGGAAAAACCTGATCGTACAGTTTATCGGTGAAGCTTTTTTTATGGCGGTTATTTCGGCCATCGTTGCGCTCGTGATCATGAGCTTTACGCTGCCTGCATTTAATACGCTGACACAGAAAAGCCTGTCGCTCCAATTGGGCAACCCCGTGCACCTGGTTGCGCTGGCTTCCATCGTCATAATCTGTGGGCTGGTAGCGGGCAGTTATCCCTCCCTCTATCTGTCTTCCTTCAATCCTGCTGCTGTGTTAAAGGGGTTAAAGGTGAATTCGGGAAGCGCATCCATGATCCGCAAGGGACTGGTGGTGCTCCAATTCTCCGTGTCCATCGTACTCATCGTAAGTACGATGATCATTTACCGGCAGATCCAGCATGTGAAAAACCGCAACCTCGGTTTTAACAGGAATAATTTACTGCAAATTGATGTGGTGGGGGATGTCGCCAAACATTATGATGTCATCAGGCAGGAGATCCTCAGTACCGGCCTTCTGGAAAATGTGGCGCTGAGCGATCATGTAACCCTGTGGGGTGGAAACAATACGGGTGGGCTTACCTGGGATGGTAAGGCAACAGCGGCGGAGATACTGATCTCCCAGCGATATATCACGCCGGGCTATTTTAACACAATGGGTATGAAATTATTGGCGGGAAGGGATGTAAGGTTGTCGGATACCTCCATAGTGAATAAAACTGTGTATACCATCATTACAGAATCCCTGGCAAAAATGATGGGCAGGGGAAGTGCCCTTGGGAAGACGCTGCGTTTTCCCGGCGATACCAGCGGTTTGCATGCGGAAGTGGTTGGGGTGGTCAATGACTATGTGTATGGCAATATGTATACCCGGCCTGACCCCGTGATGTTTTTTGGCAGTAAACCCGAAAATACCACGGTGATGTATATCCGTGTCAAACCGGGCGCGAATAAGGAAATCGTACTGGGCAAAATAGAAGCTACTTTAAAAAAATATAACCCCGCCTATCCGTTCAGTTATGTTTTTGTGGATGACCAGTTCAACAACATGTTCAGCAGTGAATTCCTGGTGAGTAATTTGTCGAGGGTATTTGCAGCACTGGCTATTTTTATTTCCTGCCTGGGATTGTTTGGATTGTCGGCCTATACCGCTGAGCGAAGGACCAAGGAAATCGGCGTGAGAAAGGTGTTGGGCGCCAGCATAAGCAGCATCACGACGTTGTTATCGAAAGACTTTATCAAGCTGGTTGTGCTAGCCTGCCTGATCGCATTTCCTTTTGCCTGGTGGATCATGCATCACTGGCTGCAATCCTATCAATACCGGGTTGAGATCAGCTGGTGGATATTTTTGGCGGCGGGGCTTTCTGCCGTATTGATTGCATTGGCAACGATTAGTTTTCAATCCATCAAGGCGGCGCTGACCAACCCGGTTGAGTGCCTTAGAAACGAATAGGAATCCTGCTACTCCAGGCCCTCTGATGCCTTTCATTCGCGGGAAACTTAGTTTGTCCCTTCGGTCACATCATCAACCGGCTCCCCCGCGGACCTTATTCGACTTTTCTTTACCTTAGTTTACTAATTACTCATTGTTAACCTAACTGAACAAACATGAAAAATTTATCAGCCATGTTGCTGGTCATGGCATTCGCTGCCTGTGGCCGGCACGCCGTAGATCTGCAGGGAGAAAAAGACAATATCACCAAATGCTGGACCGATTGGGAAGCCAAGGGAGCCACCGGCGATCCCGAACTGATGGCCTACTACTGGGCCGAAGATGCCATGGTCATGGGACCGGGGCAACCCACCGTAAAAGGGAAGGACAGCCTGCGGGATATGGTCGCCAATTTGAGAAAAATCCCCGGCTTTAAAATGACCTGGGACAAACAACCCTCCAGCATCGTGGTTTCAGCAGATGGCCAGATGGCCTACCTGTTGGCAAGAAACGAAATGGTTATGCCCGATTCCACCGGGACACCGCACAGCGCCGTTAACCAGGCATTACAGGTGTGGAAAAAAGATGGGGAGGGAAACTGGAAAGCAGCGATGGTGATGATGTATCCGGTGAAGTGATCAGGGTTAGTTGGAAGTTGAAGGTTAACAGATGACAGCTGACAGGGTTTTGTTGAAATGATCATGAGCAATGGCTGTTGGTTCGCACTATGTGCGATGGCCTGCATGTACTTAAGCACTTGCTGACAAAATCTGTGTACTGTCATCTGTTAACCGGCAACCGTCCACTCCCTTTAACAGTTAATTCCCCCAAATTTCTTCCCGCTTTTTCCCATATTTCAGTAACTTTCATGGCTAAGCCCATCCATCCTTCCCTTTCAAGACGAATCTTCCGGCCTGCTCAAACTATTGTTCCGTTTATTTCTTCATAATCTTTAAAGCATTCATCATGAAACATTTGAAGGTCACACTGTTTATCCCGGTTGTGATATTGCTATTTTCCTGTAACAACAGTTCTACTAATTCCAAGGCCGCCGATACCACGGCAGTTGCTACTCCACCACCACCTCCTGCGCCCATGTTTAAACCGTATGATGTGATGACCATCCAGGCCAAGGTGAAAAATTTTGACAAATGGAAGAAAGCGCATGAAGCGGATGATTCCCTGCGGAAAGCCTATGGTATAACTGATATGTACATGGCCCGGGAAATGAAGGACAGCAATATGGTTTTTGTGCTTTCCAGAATGGACGATATGGACAAGGCGCGTACCTATTCCAAACTGCCCAATTTGAAGGAAGTTTCTAAGGAATCGGGACTGGTGGGATCCCTGGGCTTTTCCTACGGAAAGGTATTCCGGCAGGAAGACAGTGCCACCGATACGGAAGAACGCCTGGGTGTGGCACATCATGTAAAAAACTTTGATGCCTGGTTAAAGTCATACGACTCAGCCGTTGACATGAGAACTACCAATGGCATCATTGAGCGTTCTATCGTAAGAAGCCTGATCGATTCCAATATGGTTTATATCTCCTTCCTGGTTACCGATGTGGCAAAGGCGAAGGCAAGAATGGAGGCACCCGATTTGAAAAAGAGAATGACTGATGCGGGAGTAGATAGCCCGCCTACGATAAGGTGGTATAAAGTAGCTAAGTAAACGCAGCGGATGGGCAAATTTGCAGATGTGCAAATATTCCGTTCTGCCATGAGCATTTTGTGATATTGAAGTCCTCGTTGGATGATCCGGCGGGGACTTTTTTATATGAAATCTCTGCATTCGGTGAAACAGGAATCCTGAAATCTTTTGAGGTCCGATACCCTTAAGATGGCCGTCCACCTTCCTGTAGCCCCCTGGTCAGACTTCGGCGGACGCAATTGACCATCGATAATAGGCCATCGTCACAAATGAACATATTCTGTCCGTTTTTGATACATTCTTTCATGTCACAGTCCCTGAAACCCATGCTGCACAAGCTTTTGAGCCCTGGCACGGGCATTGAGGCCAAAATGACTGACCGGGCCGCTGATGCCCTTCTGATTACTGTCCCTCACCAATTGACTTCCATATGATCAAAAATTATTTCAAAGTTGCCTGGAGAAACCTGCTGAAGAACAAGACCTCCTCGGTGATCAATATCTGCGGACTGGCCGTAGGTATGTCCGTTTCCCTGCTGATCGGACTCTGGGTTTGGGATGAACTCTCTTTCGACAAATACCATAAAAACTATGACCATATTGCGCAGGTGATGCAACATCAAACGCAGAATGGTTATGTGAGCTCCTTTCCGGACATGCCCTTCCCGATCGGCAGAACGCTGAAAGCCGAATATGGGAGCGATTTTAAATACATCGTGATGTCGTCTGATATAGGAGATCATGTGCTGGCTTATAACCACGAAAATTTTTCACAAAGGGGCATGTACCAGGATGTGGACGGACCTTCCCTGTTTTCATTACATATGATTGAAGGAAATTCAAATGCACTCAGCGACCCGCACTCCATTATTATTTCAGCCTCTGCGGCAAAAGCAATGTTTGGGAACAAATCTGCGCTCAACAACCTGCTCAGGATCGACAACCGGCTGGATGTAAAAGTAACAGGCGTGTATGAAGACCTGCCTTTTAATACCTCCCTGTATGGGACCCAGTTTATTGCACCCTGGGATCTTTACAAAACATCGGAAAACTGGATCGTCCACGCCGACAAAGAGAGTTTCTGGGATAACAATTCCTTTCAGCTTTTTGTACAGATTGCCGACAATACCGATTTTGCATCACTCGATAAGAAGATCGTTGATTGCAAACAACGACATGTGGCGCCGGAGGATAAAATTTACCAGACAAAACTTTTCCTCAACCCCATGCGCGACTGGCACCTGCGCTCTCATTGGGACAATGATGGCAACCGGGATGGCGGGCTGATCATTTATGTAAGGTTGTTCAGCGTGATCGGTGTTTTTGTGCTGCTGCTGGCCTGTATCAATTTTATGAACCTGAGTACCGCCCGGAGTGAAAAACGCGCCCGGGAAGTGGGCATTCGTAAAACCATCGGATCGCTGCGTTCGCAGATCGTGGGACAGTTTTATGGAGAATCCCTGCTTGTGGTCATGATCTCCTTTGTATTATCCTTGTTCCTGGTGCAGGTTTCGTTACCCCTCTTCAACAGCATAGCCGGGAAAGAAATGACAATCCCGTTTCCACATGTTTCGTTTTGGTTGATGGCATTGGGGTTTGCGCTCGTCAGTGGCATCATCGCCGGGAGTTATCCCGCATTGTATCTCTCTTCTTTCAAACCCATCAAAGTACTCAAAGGCACATTCAGGGCGGGTGAATTTGCTTCCCTGCCCCGGAAGATCCTCGTTGTAGTTCAATTCAGTATTTCCATCGCATTGGTGATCGGCACCATCGTAGTGTACCAGCAGGTGCAGTATACCAAGAACCGGCCGATTGGTTATGAACGCAATGGTTTGATGATGGTGCGCATGAAGACGCCTGAGTTCTATGGCAAATTTGGGTTGATGGAAAATGAACTGAAAAAATCCGGCGCTATCACTGAATTCGCGGAAGCCTCCAGTCCGATGACGAACGTATGGACCACCAACGACGCTTTTTTCTGGCCTGGCAAGGACCCAAAACAAAGCATTGATTTCGCTACCATCTGGGTAACGCACGATTATGGTAAAACGGTGAACTGGCAAATAAAGTCCGGCAGAGATTTTTCAAAAGACTTTGG
>DATJYH010000515.1:0-2861 GCA_035499675.1 Puia sp. | reverse complement strand
TTTGGTCGCCTACCACGTATACAGTTTTATTGAAGATGGAATTTTCAATGGGCCAGAAATTATAGTTGTTCCGGTGATAATAAGGTGTATTCAGCGAAAAAGAGGGCTGCCCGGAATAGAACCAATATTTGGAAGCATACTGGTAGGAGTCGGTGAAGACAACGGGAGAATTTCCAGCCTTTTGGCGGATGCTGTAAGCCCACGCGCGGTTTCCATGTAATTCATCCTGTTTATCGATATGAATGCCAGACGACAGGTCGGCGATCATGTATACCCGCACAATCAGCACCAGGAAAAGGGTTGCCGATGCAAATCGAAATATCCATTTCCTCCAGGCTTCCCGGTTTTCGAGTATGTATTGATGTGAAAGCACGAACAGCGGGAGCAATGCCGGGATGGTCCAGTTTATTTCCACCCTGCCCTTGATGCTGCTGAAAAGGAAAAAAATGTACACGCCTGTCATGGTATACTTCAGCGCTTTTTCAAAATGATCCTTTGGGTGATACCGGAAAGCCGCCCACAACAGCGGGAACCCGGCAACAGGTCCGGCAAAGAGGACCTGTTCGGGAAAATATTTCAGGGTATACATCACATCGTAGCCGTCGGCATTTCTGTCGATCATGTGAAAATGCAGGGAGGGGAACTGGTAATGGTATTCCCAATACAAATGAGGAGCATACAACAGCAGGGCGGTTGAAAAAGCAATATAGGTCTGGTATTTTTTAAAAAGCTGCCCGTACGACAGGAACGTAAAGCCGATGACCAGCACTGCATGGTATTTACTATACAGCATCAACGCCATGCACAAACCGAGCAACAGCGCATTTTGCCAGCTCATATTGCGGATAAACCGACGATATTGGAGAAAGAAAACCGCGGAAAAGAATAGCAGCGGGATATCGGGAACGGCCATAATGCCACCGATCTGTAATGCTGCCATGGAGCAGGCGATGGCGTAAAACAGCGCGTCATTTTTTTTGGGGAGCAGTTTCCGGACGACCACCAGGGTAGCCGTGCTGAGCACGACCGTGAGCAGGCGGACACCCAGCTCATTCCGGAAAAAAAAGTAACCGACCTTGATCATCAGGGCGATCATGGGTGGGTGATCAAAATAACCCCAGGCCAGGTAATTGGAATAGGCCCAATAGTAGGCCTCGTCGTCAAAAAGCTCGGTCATTCCTGCCTGCAGCAGGTTCAGTACAAACCATCCGCCAAAAAAAAGGGCCAGATGATTTTTCCTGGTGAAACGCCATATGGGATCCAGTGCTCGCATGAATATGGTATGAAGCCGACGGAATCATCCGTAACCAAACCATTTTTCAAAGGGCCAGGGAATCTACGGCCGAGAGCGCTGTCTGAAACCTTTGATCCGCGGATCCGCGGATCTCTTTCCAGGGGGTGTTTTGATTGACAAGGATATCTTTATACAGGCGGAATAATTTTTCCCTTGTTGCATGATCGGGATATTCCCTCAATTCATCCTGTGTCCAGGGGAGATCGGTGTTACACAACAGGTACATATCATATTCCCTGCTTGCAATCTGGTCGATGATCCACTGGTGACATTTGTTGAATACAAATTCACACCAGACCTTCATCACGTACATGTCGGTATCGATGAACAACAATTGGGAATTAAGGGCTGATGAGCGGCCGGCTGCTTCGATTGTCAGGGCGGCGGCATGTTCTTCTTCCAAGCGTATCTGTCCCCTGGCAATGGACAGTAATGTGTCAAAGGAGTAGGATTTCCCATGGGTCATCAGGTATTCTCTTGCATATTCTGGTACCCAGTCGGATTTGTAGTGTTGGGCCAGGAATTCACATAAAGTACTCTTGCCTGTTGATTCGGGACCTATGATGACTATTTTCTTAAGCATCCTGTGTCCTTTCTTTTACCATTTTGCGCCATTCCATCAGTCCGAATACCGCCATGATCAACAGTATAACATAATATACACTCGTAAACACATAATGTTTTACAAAGTACAAAGGTATGGAAGCCAGGTTGGTTGCGATCCACCAATACCAGCTTTCCACTTTCTTTTTGGCCATCAGCCACATACCCGTATAGGCGGTGGCTGATGCAAAGGCATCTGCCCAGGGTATGGCCGTGGGGGCAAAATCTTTTTTAAGATAGGTCAGGGAAAAAAATATAGCCACATAAAAGGAAGCGCAAAAAATGAGCTGGATCAGCCATTCCTTTTTTGATGAGAACCTGATCTGCAACACATGAATGTGCTGTTCATTTTTCCGGGCCCACAAAATCCATCCGTAAATGCTCATGACCGTGTAGTAAAAATTTACGCTGGCTTCTCCCAACAGTCCACCTTTATAACTGATGTAGATATAAATAATGGTATTCACCAGCCCGGTGGGGAATACCCAGATGTTTTCAAGCCGGCTGAACCAAACGCTGGCGATGCCCGCAAAAACGGCCAGGTACTCCAGCCAGCCTGTATTTTTAATGTCCTCGGTAAAAAGTTTTACTACTTCCTGTATGGTCATAAAATAATATGACAAGATTACATGAATATTCCGGCATGAGCCGATTTGTGGCATCGCGCGTTCATCCGGCCGTTTCCCCCTTCATAAATAATTAATGTTTGGAGCAGGGAAAATAATGTAGCTTTTAATCCTTTTCAAATTTTAAAACCTTAGTTTATGACAACACAAGTAGCTGTGATGACCACGCAGGAAGTTGCCGAACGCCTCACCCATTTGTGCAAACAAAGTAAATGGGGGGAAGCCCTGGACGAATTGTTTAGCGAGCACGCCGTGAGCATTGAACCGCCCGGCTCACCGGCACCACAAACAGTGGAGGGGTTGGAAGCCATTAAACAGAAAAGCAAAATGTTTGAATC
>DATJYH010000514.1:0-8366 GCA_035499675.1 Puia sp. | reverse complement strand
GATTGAGATTGGCTGGTATGTATTCCTGGCAGCCGGGCTGCTTGCGCTCGTCATAACCCTGCTTACGATCAGTCTCCAGGCGATAAAGGCGGCAGTTGCGAACCCGGTAAAAGCGCTGAGAACGGAGTGAGGCAAATATGCAAATTCTTTAAACCGGCTAATCCAGGCGGGTTTAGACCAACTAGAATGGTACACTGCCGGTTTTTCTAAACAAAAAGGGAATTGGAAAAGCAGGCAACATATAAATCAAAACATTTTTACACCGCAGCATTTGCAGATTTTCAAATCTGCACATCCGCACATTAACATTTTATGTTTAGAAATTACCTAAAGACTGCCTTCAGAAATCTCTGGCGAAACAAAGCTTTTTCGCTGATCAACATCATTGGACTCAGTGTGGGGCTGGCCAGTTGTATGCTCATCTTTTTGTACGCAAAGGACGAACTGAGCTATGACCGCTTCAATGTGCGCGCTGCGCAGATCTATCATCTTACGGCAGATTATATCTCCCCGGAAGGTCATGTAAACAGATCTTCCAGTACCGGTATGGTACCCGGGCCTAGTTTTAAAAAGAGTGTACCGGAAGTGGAGAGTTATGTCAGAATTCAATCGACTACCTATACTGTAAAACACGGCGGTGATGTATTTGACCAGGACGCTTTTTTTGTGGATGATAATTTCTTTTCGGTATTCAGTTTTCCCATGCTCTATGGTAACCCGCAAACTTGCTTAAAAGAACTCCACTCCATCGTGCTGTCGGAGGAAACAGCTCAAAAATATTTTGGAAAGAAAAATGCGCTGGGCCAGTTGCTGGAACTGAAAGTCAATGATACATTCCGGACGTTCAGTGTGTCCGGAGTTGTGAAGAAATCGCCTCAAAATTCCTCCATCAAAATTCAGATGCTGCTGCCCATGAAATATGCGCAGTCGCTCAATGACGACAAATACTGGTTCAACTCCTTCCTGAATACCTTCCTGGTGCTGAAACCGGGATCAGATGTAAAAACCGTGGAGAAAAAAATTGCAGCGGTATTTGCCGTGGAATCCGCAGAACAACTAAAGGAGATGTCGGACAAGTATGGCTTCAAGGATAAGATGCGTTTTGGTCTGCAGCCTTTTTTGCAGATGCATACAAGCAAAGAATACCCGGCAGACAATGGGTTATCAGACGCCAGCAATCCCACTTATTCCTATATCCTCAGCGGGATCGCATTATTCATTCTGGTGATTGCCTGTATCAATTTTATCAACCTGACCGTTGCCCGCTCTTTGAAACGGGCAAAAGAAATCGGCATCCGTAAGGTAGTGGGAGGACAGCGTCGTCAACTCATCGCACAGTTCCTCGGTGAATCGTATATCCTCAGCTTTATCGCCTTTTTGCTGGCCGTTGAACTGGTGATACTCATCATGCCCTTCTTTAATACCCTGTCGAACAAAGTGCTTTCCTTCTCCTACCTGCTCGACGGAAAACTGATTGCAGGTTATACAGGCATATTTCTGCTAACAGGTCTCCTCGCCGGCTTTTATCCTGCCCTGGTATTATCGGGTTTTAACCCGGTGCAATCCCTCTACAACCGGCAGCGTTTTGCCGGCAAAAACTATCTGTCGAGAGGGTTGGTGGTCCTGCAGTTTACCCTGGCAACCTTCCTGATCATTGCCACCATTACCATTTACTCCCAATTCGACTACCTGATGCATTATGATCTTGGCTACAACGATAAGAACGTGATGGTGGTTCATGCTTCAGGCATGGATAAACAGAAATTTGCCCTTTTTAAAGAGCAACTATCCGGTAACCCCGCCATCAAAAATATTACGGCCGATCAGGGAGGTCGATGGGGTACGATTGCCCATGTCAACAATGCCCAACAAATCGAATTTGACATCAAACATATCGATGAAAACTACCTGCCCATGTTTGAAATTCCGATTGTCAGGGGGAGAAATTTCTCAAAAGAGCTGGTCAGCGACAGCGCTCAAAGCGTATTGGTGAACGAGGAGTTTGTAAAAAAAGCCGGCTGGAAAGAACCGCTTGGCGAGGTGGTAGACTTTTTTTACAACAACAAGAAATACCACGTTATCGGTGTGGTGAAAGACTATCATTTTCTTTCCCTCACGGAAAAAACAACGGCACAGTTGCTTTCCATGAATCCCAGCTACCCCTACCGGGATATTTTTATCAAAATCAGGGAGGGGCACAAGAGCGAGGCGAAGCAGGCAGTCGAGAAAAAATTCAGGGGCATCTTTCCATTTATTCCATATCAATACGATTTTAAAGATGCGATCAATGCGCAACAATACGAAAGTGAGGCCAAGTGGAAACAGATCATCAGTTTTGGCGCATTGCTGACCATTTTTGTGTCTTGCATAGGCCTGTTTGGCCTCGCCACCCTTTCGGCAGAAAAACGCAAAAAAGAAATCGGCATCCGCAAAGTTTTGGGCGCTTCCGTACAGGCAATTGTGACCAAGCTGTCGAACGACTTTTTGAAACTCGTTTTACTTGCGGCCATCATCGCCTCGCCGGCTGCCTGGTGGGCCATGCATAGCTGGTTGGAGAATTATCCGTACCGCATATCATTAAACCTGTGGATATTTGGCTTCGCAGCCCTGATGGTAATCATCGTTGCTGTATGCACCATTGGTTTCCAGGCCATCAAAGCGGCGGTGGCCAACCCGGTGGAGTCGTTGAGAACGGAGTGAACGAATTTGCAAATTCGCTCATTTTTCGAACAGGTTGGTTTAAACAAGTTTGAGAAAAAAGTCTGACATAAATAATAAACATTGTTACACCCGCAGCATGTGCAAATTTGCTAAAATGCACTTGCGCACATTCGATCTCTATGTTTAAGAATTATTTAAAAATCGCCTTTCGGAACCTGTGGCGGCACAGGGTTTTTTCATTTATCAACATCCTGGGACTGACGGTTGGCATGACCGCCTTCTTCCTTATTTTTTTGTATGTCCGTTTTGAACTGAGTTATGATGCGCAGCACTCAAAGGCCAACAGGATCTACCGGATTGTATGCGACATCAAGACCCCCACGGAAACCATCAATGCCAATGGTCCATCCTGGGCCGTCGGTCCCCATATTAAAAATGAGTTCCCGGAAATTGAAACTTCGGTGAGGATCGACAATGCCAGCCTGCTGGTCCGCAAGGGAGATATCAAGTTCCAGGAAGAAAATTCGCTGTTTGCAGACTCTGACTTCTTTCGCGTATTCGACTTCAAGTTGCTCAAAGGAAATCCAAAAACAGCGTTGGAGGACCCACTCAGCCTGGTATTGACTGAAACCACTGCGAAAAAATATTTTGGCAAATCCGATCCAATGGGACAAACAGTACTGCTGACCGATGGAAATTATAACGCCAAGGTCACGGGCATCATGGCGGATATTCCCGACAACTCCACCATCAAGGCTGACATGCTGGTTTCAATGGCAACACTCACAAAGAAATTCAATCCTGGTCTCGATGACCAATGGGGCAACTACAGCGACAAAACCTATCTTCTGCTAAAGCCTGGAACCGATGCCAAAGCGTTGGAGCGCAAGATTCCCGGTTTCCTGGAAAGAAGGAATGGGGACGAAATGAAAAAATTCCAGATGTACCCCACCCTGTTCCTGGAGCCACTGCGTGATGTGTACCTCCGTTCCACCCGCGATGGCAGCAAGACCGGGAACATCAGCAACGTCTATATTTTTTCGATCGTTGCCATCTTTATACTCCTGATCGCCTGCTTTAATTTTGTAAACCTGACCACCGCCCGATCCGTGGAGCGCGCCAAGGAAGTGGGCATCCGCAAAGTAGTGGGCGCTGCCAGGTCGCAACTTACGCGGCAGTTCATCGGTGAGAGCGTTATTCTCTGTCTCCTCGCCTTCCTGTTATCCGTGCTCTTTTCATTGTTGCTGTTGCATCCTTTTAACCAGCTGTCGGGTAAGATCATCAGCCATAATATTTTTTCACAGCCCTTCAACCTTTTTATACTTTTCCTTACAGCACTGCTGATTGGACTGGTAGCCGGATTCTATCCCGCCCTGGTGCTGTCTTCCTTTCAACCCATTACGGTATTAAAAGGACGATTCGCTACCGGAACCCGTGGCATTTTCCTCCGTAAGGGACTTGTGGTGACACAGTTTACTATTTCTATTGTGCTGATCATTGCCACGCTGGTTGTTTACAACCAGATGCACTATATGCGCAGCCAGGACCTGGGGTTCAATATGGAACACAAACTCATCGTTGACACGCACGGAGACGATGCAGGACCGACTTTTAAACAAGCGGTGTCCGGGCTCCCGAATGTGGTGTCGGTATCCATGGCAGGCAGCGTTCCCGGTGGCGGCAATCCCGGCGCTTACTCACAGATTGAAAATACCAAGGGCGATATGCAGATCGCCAACCTGGACCTGTATTTTGTGGACTTCGACTACATTCCCCAATTCAAGATGAAGATGCTATCCGGCCGGGTCTTTTCACGTGACTTCGGATCTGATACTACGCAGGCCATGATCGTCAACGAAGCCGCAATGAAAATGTTTGGGTATCGCACACCAGAGCAGATTGTTGGTAAGAAATTCGACCAGTGGGGCCGGAAAGGAACCATCATTGGCGTAGTAAAAGATTTTCATTTCCGTTCGCTGCAGGAGGTTATCAAGCCGCTGAGCATTCGCATCGAGCCAGGCGGCTGCTCCCTGGTCTGCATCAACGTATCAGGAAAGGATTTGCCGGGCACCATCAGCCGCATTGAAAGCAAATGGAAGACCCTGATCCCTCACAGGCCATTTAGCTACTATTTCCTGGACGAGTTTTTTGACAAACAGTACCGGAGCGAAGACCGATTTGGCAGGCTGTTCCTGAATTTTGCCGTACTGGCCATATTTATCTCCTGCCTGGGATTGCTGGGCCTTGCTTCTTACAGCACGATGCAGCGTACAAAGGAAATAGGAATACGCAAAGTGATGGGTGCTTCGGTCTCCAATATCGTCAACCTTCTGTCGAAGGATTTCCTGAAGCTCGTGGGAATCTCGTTTGTAATCGCCGCCCCGGTGGCCTGGTATTTTATGTACAAATGGCTGCAGGGATTTGCCTACCGGATCAGCATCGGATGGGAAGTGTTTGCAGCCGCGGCATTCCTGGCCCTGCTGATTGCACTGCTTACCGTAAGTTTTCAAGCCATCAGGGCGGCGGTGGCTAATCCGGTGGAATCGCTAAGAACGGAGTAAGGGAATTTGCACATTCAACTGATCTTTTATGATCAAAAATTATTTTAAGACGGCGTTCAGGAATCTCTGGAAAAACAGGTTGTCCTCGGGCATCAACATTTTTGGGCTGACCATTGGAATTACCAGCTGCCTGCTGATCGTGCTGTATATCCGGCACGAGCTCAGCTATGACGCCTTTCAACGAAATGGCGACAGGATCGTCAGGGTCATCATGGAATATAGCTTTAACGGATCACCACAGTCGGCTAAAGGAAATTATACCAGTGTACGTGTGGCGCCTGTCCTCAAAAAAACATTCCCGGAAGTGGAGTCGGGCATCCGGATGGTGAAGGGGGAGGAAATTATCAGCTTCAACGACAAATTGTTCCGGGAAAAGGATTTCATGTTTGCGGATTCCAATTTCTTTGATTTTTTCAGTTTCCGATTGCTTCGCGGGGACCCCCACCGGGTATTGGCCGGACCCAGACAGGTAGTGCTCACCGAATCCACGGAAAGGAAATATTTTGGTGCAGACAACGCTATAGGTAGTTTGATCCGGTTGGGAGATGACAGCAGTATGTATAAGGTTACGGGCATCATGCAGGACTGCCCGTCCAATTCGCAGATCAAATTCAATATGCTGGCCTCTTTTTCATCGCTGGGTCTTGGTCACGAGTATGAAGAGTCCTACTGGGATGCCAACTATACCACCTATCTTCTGTTAAAAGACAGGCAGTCTGCCGCCGGCCTGCAGGCGAAACTGCCGGCCTTTATGAAAAAAGAAATGGAAGGCCAGGGTGCGACCGTCAATTTTTATCTTGAACCATTTTTGAAGATACACCTGTATTCCGAATACGGGGGATTTGAGCCGAACAACAACATTTCTTACATCTATGTGCTCGCATCGGTTGCCCTGCTGATCCTGGTCATTGCCTGCTCCACCTATATCAATCTCAGTACTGCCCAGTCAATGGAAAGAGCGCGTGAAGTGGGCGTACGCAAAGTGATAGGAGCGGGCAGGAAGCAGCTGTTCTGGCAGTTTATCGGTGAATCATTCAGCCTCTGTATCATTGCTGTTGTATTAAGCATCACGCTGGCTACCCTGCTGATGCCCTATTTCAACCAGCTTACAGACAGGAGACTGGAAACGGGTTCTTTGCTTAGTATCCCCTTCCTGGCATTTTCCTGTTTTACAGCTGCATTGGTAAGTCTCCTGGCGGGAAGCTATCCGGCGCTGATCCTCTCCGGTTATCAGCCGGCAGCAGTGTTGAAGGGTTCACTTAAACACGCCGTATCAGGTCAATGGTTGCGAAAGTCCCTGGTGGTATTCCAGTTCGCCATTTCTGTTTTTCTGATCATAGCCACCTTCCTGGTACAAAAACAATTGTATTATATCCAGCACAAAAAGCTGGGATATGACAGATCAGAAGTGCTGGTGCTGCCGATGGACCAGCAGATGCTCTCCAAGCTGTCCGTCATTAAACAGCAATTCAAATCAAATCCCGATGTCATCAGCGTTTCCAGATGTGCAAGGTCGCCGGTAGAGGGCGGCGGTGGATACAACATGCGTTCATCCGTGATGCCGTCAGACCGGCAAATTGCTGTAACCGCCAACCCGGTAGATGAAGACTTTGTCAGAACAACCGGACTGGAGATCATTGCGGGGGCGAACCTTACGGAGCAGGATATCAAAGACGTATCCTTCGAAGATCGCAAACAGCGGACCTATCATTTCATTCTGAATGAATCCGCCGCCAGGCAACTGGGGTGGACGCCTGAAGAAGCGGTGGGCAAAAAAATGTTCTTGGATGATTCGCGTCCCGGATATGTACGGGGCGTGGTCAGGGATTTCCATTTTGAATCCCTGCACCAGGCCATCAAGCCGTTTATCCTGTTCCCTGAATTAAGAGCGCATGAGCTGCTGGTAAAATTGAGCGGACGTAATATGACGGCCACCTTGTCTTTTCTGGAAAATCAATGGAAAAAGACAGTGCCTGACAAACCTTTTGAATACCATTTCCTGAATGAGGACTACGACAAGCTTTACCACGCAGAGCTTCGCCTGGGAAAAGTGATGAACCTGTTTTCGGGGATCGCCATCATCCTTGCGTGTTTGGGTTTGTTCGGGCTGTCGTCATACAGCACCCGGCAACGTGTAAAGGAAATTGGCATCCGGAAGGTACTGGGAGCATCGGTGAGTCAGATTGTGGTGACCTTGTCGAAGGATTTTGTAGTGCTCTCCCTTGTCGCCCTGCTGATTGCTTTCCCGCTAGCCTGGTGGGCCATGTCGAAATGGCTGACGGACTTTAGTTACCGTACAAGCATGAACTGGGAAATTTTTGCCCTGGCCGGTATTATCACGCTGCTGCTGGTGATCCTGACAGTAGCCCTGCGGGCTGTGCGGGCAGCTGTAGCGAATCCGGTGGCGTCGCTTCGAACAGACTGAAAAGCGAATTTTCAAATTTGCAGATAGGCAAATTTTTTGGTTCGAACTTGCAGGATAACCGGGTACAGTTTGTCAAGGGATATAGCTCATTTGTTCATTTGCACATTCGTATTTAGATATACACGCCATGCTTAAAAACTACTTCAAAGTCGCTCTTCGCTCCTTTCTGCGGTACCGGGAATATACGGTGATCAATGTACTGGGGCTTTCTGTGGGCATTACGTGCTGCCTGCTGATCATGCTTTTTGTACGGAATGAATTCAGCTATGATCGTTTTCACAGCAAGGCAGACCGGCTTTACCGGCTCTGGCAACACGAGCGGGTGCAGGGGCAGGATTTTATCAACACGGTTACACCGATTCCTGCAGGGCCGGCGATTCAACGGTCGATACCTGAAGTCAGTGCTTATTGCCGTGTATACAACTTCAACGCGTTGGTTAAAATGGGCACCACCTCGTTTTCCCAAAACATCAATTTGGTGGATACCAGTTTCTTCAGCATGTTCGATTTTAGACTATTGGCTGGAGATCCACGTAAACCTTTTACCGGACCGAAATCAGTGATCCTGGCAACGGATATGGCAAAAAAATTATTTGGCAACAGCAATGCACTCGGGAAAAATGTGGAAATACAATTGGGCGACAGCATCCTCCTGTTTAGCGTAGCCGGGGTTGTAGAACCGGCCCCGGAGGCATCCAGTATTAAATTCGATATGCTGG
>DATJYH010000513.1:0-4103 GCA_035499675.1 Puia sp. | reverse complement strand
CGCGTCCGGCGCCGTGTACGCATCCATGACTGGCAGCGGCTCCAGTTTTTATGGAATTTTTGAAAAGCAATCAGTACCATCCATTAGATTTGAACAAAATTTCAGGGTTGATATTCTCAAATAGACTGTCGTGAAAGTTGTCGGCTTTACCTTTATACGCAATGCGGTGAAATATGATTACCCGATCCGCGAGGCCATCTCTTCCATCCTGCCCCTTTGCGATGAAGTGATTGTAAATGTCGGGAAGTCAACAGACGATACCGAAGCGCTTGTCCGCGCCATTCCATCCAACAAAATCAACATTCATCAGTCTGTATGGGATGATTCCCTGCGGGAAGGCGGAAAAGTGCTTGCTGTAGAAACCGACAAGGCCTTTGACCTGGTACCTGCTGATGCAGACTGGTGCATATATATCCAGGGGGATGAGGTCATCCACGAAAAATATTACCCGGTCATCCGGTCCGCGATGGAGACCTACCTGGATGACCGCCGGGTAGAAGGTCTATTATTTAAGTATGTCCATTTTTACGCCAGTTATGACTATGTGGGCGACTCCCGAAAATGGTATGACCACGAAATACGCATCATCCGAAATGACAAGCATATCCGCTCTTACCGGGATGCACAGGGTTTTAGAAAGAACGGAAGGAAACTCCGGGTGAAGGCCATCGACGCCTGTATTTATCACTATGGATGGGTAAAGCATCCGTACGATCAACTGAGGAAGATCAACGACTTCCAAAAGTTATGGAACAAGGAAGACGGGCCACCGATGCATATTACCCAGGACCAGGCATCAGCGTTTGACTATGCCGGGATTGATTCGCTGCAGCGTTTTGAGGGAACCCATCCCCAGTTGATGCAGGAACGGGTGAATAAAAAGAACTGGACTTTTGATTACGACGTGACCCGGAAAAATTTTTCATTAAAGAACCGCCTCCTGTACTGGATCGAGAAAAAAACCGGGAAACGACTTTTTAATTATGAAAACTATAGAGTGATCTGACTTGCGCAAATGGCATTAAAGAAGTATCTTGCCACAAATTAATTGTATCCGGCACAAGCCATTCATATCAGCATTTTTGCAAGCCAATCTTGATTTCCTCGATCACCGTTGAGGACGATATGACCCCATACTGACAGGAGCAGGCTCCGCTCCCAACATTCATTTTTCCAGTAAAATTTTCGTTTACCGATTCAACCTATTATCATGCAGATCACATCATCATCCGCCGGGAAAAGTTCTTATTATCTTGAACTGGAGGAAAAATACGGCGCACACAACTACCATCCCCTGCCGGTCGTGCTGGAAAAAGGCGAGGGCGTTTTTGTGTGGGATACCGCGGGCAAACGCTATTACGATTTCCTCAGCGGGTATTCGGCGCTTAACCAGGGGCATTGTCATCCGGCCATCATCGCCAGCCTGGTTGAACAGGCACAAAAACTAACCCTGGTGTCCAGGGCATTTTACAGCAATATGCTGGGCGAATATGCCCGTTACTGCACAGCGTATTTCGGTTACCAGAAACTGTTGCCCATGAATACCGGCGTGGAAGCGGTGGAAACCGCCATCAAACTCTGTCGCCGCTGGGGTTACGAAAAAAAGGGAATCCCCGAAAACAAAGCCAGGATCGTTGTTTGCGAAAATAATTTCCATGGACGTACAAGCACTGTTATCTCCTTCAGCAGCGATCCTTCTTCTTTCAAAAATTTTGGCCCTTATACGCCGGGCTTTGATATGATTCCCTACAATGATCCTGAAGCTTTGGCAGCAGCATTGAAAAACACACATGTGGCCGGATTCCTGGTGGAACCCATCCAGGGTGAAGCCGGCGTGGTGGTACCCTGCGAGGGATACCTGAAAAAGGCTAAACAATATTGCGAAGACGCGGGTGTGCTGTTTATCGCCGATGAAATCCAGACGGGTCTTTGTCGTACCGGCCGGATGCTGGCCTGCGATCACGAAGGGGTGCGTCCCGATATACTCCTGCTCGGTAAGGCGCTGAGCGGCGGAACACTCCCCGTTTCCGCGGTGCTCGCTGACGACGATATCATGTTATGCATCAGGCCCGGGGAACATGGCTCCACTTATGGAGGCAACCCGCTCGCCTGCAAAGTAGCGATGACCGCCCTTGCCGTACTAAAAGAAGAAAGGATGGCTGAAAATGCGGCAGTCCAGGGTGAACTGCTGAGAAAAGGATTGCGGGAACTGAATTCGCCCCATATCGCGACGGTTCGCGGAAAGGGGTTGCTTAACGCCATCGTTATCCGTCATAAAAACGCCGATGCGTCCTGGGATCTTTGCCTGGCACTGATGGATCGGGGGCTATTGGCCAAACCTACACATGGCGATAAAATCCGTCTTGCGCCACCCCTGGTCATCAATCATGAACAGATCATGGAATGTGTGGACATCATCCGCCGAAGTCTGACCGTGCTGGATTAGCGTTTATTTAATATCTTTTCGTAGCAAATCAGTCATCCTATTTCTAAATAGCCTATCCATGCCAGATACACATTTGCACCACGCGCATACCGAAGAGCATTTACAAGGCTCCGAAGTGCTGACTGATATCGTTATTGGTATGAGCGACGGCCTGACCGTTCCTTTTGCCCTGGCCGCGGGTTTGAGCGGCGTGGTAGACAAAACCAGCCTCATTGTAATTGCAGGGATCGCGGAAATAGCGGCGGGATCCATTGCCATGGGGCTGGGTGGATACCTGGCCGGCAAAACCGAGATCGATCATTACAATTCCGAACTGAAAAGAGAATATGATGAAGTGCAGCACCTGCCAGAGGTGGAAAAACAGGAGGTAAAAGACTTTTTTTCTTCTCTGGGACTGAGTGAGGAAGTACAAGCCCAAGCGGTGGAGGAAGTAACTAAGGACAAGGAAAAATGGGTGGACCTGATGATGAAATACGAACTCGGCCTGGAAAAACCGGATCCCCGGCGCGCTTCCAAGAGTGCCTTTAACATCGGGGCGTCCTATGTGGTAGGTGGGTTGATACCCCTGAGTCCTTATTTTTTTGTGAACGATGGCATCACCGGTCTGAAAATATCCGCTGTCATTACCCTCATCTGTCTTTTTATATTTGGATATTTCAAAAGCCGCCTTACCGGCGTCAACCCGCTGTCCGGCGCGCTGCGTGTGATGATCATCGGCGCCCTGGCGGCAGGTTGTGCGTTTGGGATCGCGAAGTTGATAGAACATTAGTCGCGTTACGAGATACGCGATGCGAGATACCCGTAAATCAGTGTCTACCCTTTGGCGCAAAATAATTTTTGAACCATATCTTTCAGTGAATTGCCTTCCCACCTATTCATCCCGCGTCCCGACGATCGACTCTCAAATCCGGCAGGAGGGCACAGATCAGCATGATTACCGACGCGGCCATCATCAGGAAAAGTCCGGTTTTTTTTTCAGGGCAGATACCCCGGTAACAGGAAGAAAAGAGCACAAAGGTTTTGACCGCATAGGCGATAACAACGACGGTTGCCAGCAGGTTGAAACGTTTTGCCCAGATCCTGGGTACAATAAAAAGCAGGACGCAGATGAAGGCCAGCGCCACAAAAAATTTTCCCGGGCGGCCATACATATTGTCCTGCGAATAAAAGCCGGAAAAGGTCTTATCCAGGTCAGGGTAATACGCCCATGGTAAAAAACAGGCGGCTATGAGCAGCAGGGCAGCTGCTATTCCGAAATAGTTGGCATACTTCATAAAAAATAACGGTGAGGCGGCAAAAGTAAATAAAACAACCGCCTGATTGAGCAGGCGGTTGCGAGTAAAACTTGAGGTTCCGAGCAGATTCGAACTGCTGTAGAAGCTTTTGCAGAGCTCTGCCTAGCCGCTCGGCCACGGAACCTTTAAGGTGCTGCAAAAGTAGTATATTCGGAGTAATTTCCCTAACCCCTTCCCATTTATGCAGCAGATCGCTGAAAGTGAATTGATCATTAACAGCCGGGGCGCCATTTATCACCTGGACCTTCGACCGGAGGAACTGGCGCAACACATTATTACAGTCGGCGATCCTGAACGGGTCAGGGCCGTGAGCAAATACTTTGATCGCTTTGAAGCAAAATCGCAGCACCGGGAATTTATCA
>DATJYH010000512.1:0-5313 GCA_035499675.1 Puia sp. | reverse complement strand
AATCAACCGGTCATCCTGATGCTTTCCTCCCTGGAAAAAAGCATGTACCAGTATGAGGCCGACAAAACCGGTATCAATAAATTTATCTCGAAGCCGATCAAAATGCATGAGCTGAACAGCACCCTGTTGTCGCTGTTTGAGAAAACCATGCAGAACGATGTGCTGCATCCCTCGCTGCAGGTGATTGAAAAAATTTCACAGGCGGCCGGCATCATGGTAGTGGATGATGACCCCATCAACATGTTGTTGATTTCAGAAGTACTGAGAAGGATGGGATTTGAAGTGATACAGATGCACAATGGCCGGGAAGTGCTGGAGGCATTGCCGCATTATGAACCGGTGTTGATCTTTATGGATGTGAATATGCCCGAAATGGACGGCTATACTACCACCCGGATGATCCGCAAGCTTCCGGAGCCGCTTTGTAATATACCCATCATTGCCCTGACGGCAGATGCCATGAAGGGCGACCGCGAAAAATGCCTGGAGTCCGGGATGAACAGTTATATTTCCAAACCCTTTAAGCTGGAAGAGATAGAGGAGGTGCTGAAGGAGTATACGTTGATCGTGTAGTCGGTAGCTCCGTAGGAGACCGGGTCGTTGGCCGATGATCGATGGCCGACCATTTTTGCCACAATCACGCTTCAATCGGGACAAAGGAGGATTGGCCAGCATCTGATGGCTTCAAACCGGGATGACTTGATGATTGATAAATCAATTTGTAAAAATCGAAACGCCCAGGGCATTTGGCTGCAAGTGCATCTCGAATAACGATAGCCGGTATGATTGCGGGTGGGGTGACTGAATTTTCATCGGTTGACAACACATAAAGACGGCCATCGGCCATTGATCGCGCAACTGGTTCTTTGGGTTTGTTCTGGGTGCAGGTTAAAAAGGGAGATCAATTGCTGGTTACGGATCCTTCGATTTTACGGTCGCCGTCATATACATTCAGCGACACCTTCCATTCAGACTGCAGGTTTTGAAGGATCAGTTCGATTTTCATATTTTTCATTTCGCCGGTGGCGGGAAGGAGTTCAAAATCAATATTGGTAAGTTTTCTTTCTTCATAAGGAGTCCTGTACTGGCCGCTCACGATAAATGGTTTTTCGCCATCTACTTTGATGATGGTGTTTTCTATCTGGTCATAAATTTCCTTGAACCTGTTCCTGGCCAGGGTAAAGTCCCTGCTCTGGTATGCCGTACAGTTCCAGCTATACGCTTCGTTATCAGCCCCGCTGTAATGCGTGACCACGCAGGAAAAGAAACCAGGTACCTGGATAGTAGATTTGTATTCAGTAGATTTTGTGTGCTGTGCAACCACCTCGCCGCGAATGTTATGGAAGCGATTGGGGAAATCTCTTATCACCTTTTCGAGTGCTACATTGGTACTATTGGAGAATACATCCTGTGCAGGAGAGGCAACAGTATACATCAGGAATGCAACCGAAAATGCAAGGCTTCTCATGGAAAGGATTTTTGCTAAACTAATACAAATCCCGTACCCACGCAATAGGAAAAATACGCACGGAATTAACCCAACAGCACATAATAAATTCAGCCGTTGTACGTTACAACGATGAACCCATTTTATCCCCAACCAATATCAATGAAACGAAACTTGATGCATATTGAAACACAGAAGGCTAAACTGTACCGGGATAGCTATCGCCCTTCCACCAATATTTATCGTTTTGTTAAAACTTTGATGATGATTATCCTGGAAGGTCATTCTCCCCTAGGTAGTTCCCCTTATCATCACGTAAAAAGGAAAAGATAAAGAGCCGTTTACTGTGTTGCTGTGAATACCGTTGCCCGGACTGGTGTCAGGGATGGTTGCCGCCATTCCTGTATCCGCCACCCGGCCGGTACATATTGTTATACATCCCCGGCATTCTTCTTTGCTGTTGGTTTTGGAAATTGTTCAGGTTCCAGGTAAAGGTCAGCATGGCATAACGCGTAAGCACATTCGTACGCGTGGTGGTAGACATTACCGTCGATACCGATTTGCTCACAGCAGTATTCTGATTTAGCAGGTCAAATACACTCAGCCTGATTTCTCCATTTTTCTTTTTAAAGAGCTGCTTGGCAATACTCGGGCTGACCAGCGGAACGCTCGCGGTATAACCCGGCACCATGGTATTGCTGTAGGTGTAGTCAAAGGTGGTGGCAATCAGCCAGCCACTATTGGTGTAAGCGGTTACCTCCAGTGAAAACACCTGGTTGAAATAATTTAGGTTTTCACTTGGGCGGATCGTGTTCCGGGCAATGTTATAAGTGGAGGTAGAACTGAAGTTCATGTCAAAATTCTTCTTCAGGTTGGTCGTGTATGAAATCGTTTCCCCCAATGTGGTGTTTTTTGTATAGGAATGTTCATAGATATCCTTGGGTCCAAACACCACACTGGTATCCACCAATGTCTGGCTTTGTGAATAGTTGATGTTGGAAATAAAATTGAGATTGGATTTTGGCTTCTTAAACGCAAATCCATAGTTGAAATAGCCAGACACATTGTATGTGCCATTGAGGTTGACATAGGTGGTGGTTTGCCCGCCTTTTGCATTGTACATCACCGAGGTCTGGATATCGTTTACAATGGTGCTGGCATTTACAGTTGCAAACAGCACGCGTTGCGTGGAGGGGTCAAAGGAGGCATAGAGCATGCGCAGGCTATGTGTGAACTGGGGTTTCAACGCCGGGTTACCCACCTGGAAGTTTATATTGTCGGAGGTGGTGGTCAGGGGTTGCAATTGGGAGGGCGTTGGCGTTCCGGTTCTACCGGTGTAGTTTAACCGGAAATGTTGTGTTTTGGAAAACTGGTATTGGAAATTGACCGTTGGTGTCAGGTTAATGTAGTTCTGTTGCACCAGGACATTCTTGGTGGTGTTCAGGCTGCTGAAGTCCGTATACTGCACGCCGGAGCCGACGGACAGGTTGAATTTAGGGTTTTGAATGCGGTAATTCAGCGAAAGCCGGGCAGCATTGGAGGTGAAGTCGTAGGAGTTGCTGAACAGGCTGTCGAAGGCAGTATAGCCGAGCGTTGTGTCAGAATAATCATAGGTATTGTTGATGGTGCGGCTATGTGTATAAGTATAGTTCAGATTAAGTTCAATGATCTGATTTTTTGCTACCGGCTCGGTATAGGACAATGTGGGGCTGAAGGTCACGGTATGCAGTGAATCGTTGTAGTATTGATTGATGGTATCAACCCTGCCCAACTTATAAAAATTGTTGACGGAATAATTGTATCCATAGCCGTCGTTTACATTGGCGTTGGTATTTAGATCTAGCGAGATGGTCCGGTATTGCTTGTCGAATTTGTGCCTGAACTGCAGGTTGGAGTTGTTGATGCTGAACCCGCTGTTTGAACTGGACGAATTGCCTACGCTGGTGCTGACGGGTTGCAGGTCATCATCTGTGGTGGAAGAATACGACGAAGCACGCGGCGTGGTGGTTTGAAAGGTAACATTAGGTCGGAAGATCAGCGAATTATTGCTGTCGAACTTTTGTTCGAGGTTAAGATAGATGCGATGGTTCCAGGTTTGTTGTATGTTAGACTGTTTACCCCCGCTGTAATTGGAAGAATCCGCTGTTATGAACTTCAATACCGTATCCTGCTGGTTGGTTGAAACGTGCTGGTAGTTGAAAAAATAACTGCCGTAGAAATTGGTTTTGGCGGAGTCCCAGGTGTCGCGGAAATTAACACCCCCTGCCCATACGGTGGTGACGCCGGGGCTGCTTTGATTGGTGGCCCCACTGAAGTTGCCGCTTCCACCGCGCCTACCCCCAGAGCTGCCCAATATGTCCTGGATGGTAAAGTTCTGTTTGTTGATGTCGTTGGCCTGTCCCAGCAGCGAAATCTGCTGGTCGTTGTTGAACCGGTGCATGTTGATGCTTTCGTCATAATTCTGGTCCGTGCCGATGCCTGCCACCGCCCGTCCAAAATAACCCTGGCGTTTGTCCTTCCTGGTGATGATATTGATGGTCTTTACACGGTTGCCGTCATCAAAGCCGGTAAATTTACTTTGATCGCTCAGGTCATCGAAAACCTGGATCTTATCGATAATGTCTGGTGGCAGGTTCCGGGTGGCCAATTTGGGATCGTCGTTAAAGAACCGTTGACCATTTACGAGAACGCGTGTAACGGTTTCTCCCTGGGCCGTGATATTGCCACTTTTATCAACCTGTACGCCCGGCAATTTTTTCAGGAGGTCCTCTGCCACGGCATTGGGCTTGGTGGTAAAACTGCCGGCATTGTATTCAACGGTATCCTTCCTGACCTTCATGGGAGGTTGCTCTACAATGACCTCATCCAGCAGGTCGGATTTTTTTTGCATATACAGTTCGCCGAAGTCGGTATTCCTGTTGGCAGCGCTTATCGAAAATCTTTTTACAATGACGTGATAGCCCTCAAAACTGACGACGAGACGATAATTTCCTGCGGGCAGATTTTTTATGAGAAAGGTGCCGTTTTTATCTGCAATGCCGAACTCCTGGTCGGTGGAGTCCGTGGTATTTTTGACCAGTACGGAAGCGCCTGACAGGTTTTGTTTGCCTGCGGTGTCAACGATTTTGCCGCTCACAGAACCGCTGACCCTTCCCTGGGAATACACGGAAAGGGATAACGTCATGCATAATGTTGACAGCAGGTATACGGCGCGTTTCATCATCCGGGGTTGACAGAAATACTAAAATAAAAGCTTGACCTGAAAGCAGGGCAAAGAAGATGTATTAATGGTAGAAATTCAAGGCCGGCAGGGTGAATTGCAAAAGGTTAACTAAACAGGTATTCAACATCTTCCCTCGACAGGCTCTTTACAAAGCCGTCGTCATCGGCGATCAGGTCCTTGGCCAACACCCGTTTCTTTTCCTGTAGCTGTATGATCTTGTCTTCGATACTGTCTTTACAGATCATCCGGTAGGCAAAAATATTTTTGGTTTGGCCGATGCGATGTGTCCGGTCGATGGCCTGTTGTTCAACAGCCGGGTTCCACCAGGGATCAACAATATAAACATAGTCTGCGGCGGTCAGGTTTAAACCCACACCACCGGCTTTCAGGGAGATCAGGAATACGCGGCAGCTGTCATCTTTCTGGAAACTTTGAATGGCTCGTTCCCTTTCCTGGGCAGACGTGCTTCCATCAAAATATTCAAACTTTACGTCGAGGCTCTTCAATCTCTCCTTGATCAGGGCCAGCATGCCGAGGAACTGTGAAAAGATCAGCGCCTTGTGATCGCCGATGTTCTCGGTGATTTCACGGGTAAGTTCGTCCAGCTTGATCGAATGGTTAGGGTATTTGTCGGTTTCATTGA
>DATJYH010000511.1:0-5021 GCA_035499675.1 Puia sp. | reverse complement strand
CCACCCTTCTCTTTGGTCATAAGAGGCGGAAGCACCATCCGCCCGGACAGCGCGTTGAACTCCTTTCATCGCAATCTTTTACCCGATCGTCGCATTTTCCTGTCTCACCCCGCCATATCGGCTATTTTGACCTTCCATAGTTTAACTTTGATCCATCCATCTTCACACGTCATCGCGACAAACTTGTCAATTATGAAATCATCTCAGTTCAGCAAAACCGGGTTGATCCTGGTTTTGGCCCTGGGCCTGGCTTCGGGCCTTTCCGCACAAACGGAATCAGCAGCTGTATACAAACTGATCAGCAATGCCAACGGCCCGACCCTGGGTTATTCACCAGGCTCGGGAGTCAGCATTCTTACCGTGGACGGCCAGCATTTTAAGGACCTGAACAAAAACGGGAAGCTGGACCCCTATGAAGACTGGCGTCTTCCTGTGGATGTACGCGCCAAAGACCTGGCTTCCAAAATGACCATTGCACAGATCGCAGGTCTGATGTTGTACAGTGCCCACCAGGCCATACCGGCCAATGCACGTGGATTTGGCGCCGGCACGTACAATGGAAAACCGATCGATTCCAGCGGTATGCAGCCTTATGACATCAGCGATCAGCAAAAGAAATTTCTCCGGGACGATAATCTCCGTCATATCCTCGTTACGCGCGTACTCAGCCCGGAAGTATCTGCCAAATGGAACAACAACGTGCAGGCCTTTGTGGAAGGACTGGGATTGGGCATTCCCGCCAACAACAGTTCGGATCCGCGGAATGCAGTAGTGGCCAACGCGGAATACAATATCGGTTCGGGAGGGGCCATTTCCATGTGGCCCGAATCGATTGGCCTGGCGGCCACGTTTGATCCCTCCATCGTAGAGCAATTTGGGCATACTGCTGCAGAGGAATACCGGGCGTTGGGAATTTCCACGGCTTTGTCGCCGCAGGTTGACCTGGCTACCGAACCCCGCTGGGCACGATTCAACGGGACCTTTGGTGAAAATCCCAGGCTGGCAGCCGATATGGCGAGAGCTTACATCGACGGGTTCCAGACTTCAACCGGCTCGTCAGAGATCAGCAACGGATGGGGTTATCACAGTGTAAATGCCATGGTAAAACACTGGCCCGGCGGTGGACCGGAAGAAGGCGGAAGAGATGCTCACTGGGCATATGGCAAATTTGCAGTATACCCGGGAGATAATTTCCAGATGCAGCTGACGCCCTTTGTGGACGGCGCGTTTCATTTGAATGGCAAAACAAAAACCGTGGCAGCCGTTATGCCCTACTATACGATTTCGTTTAACCAGGACAAAAAGTATGGAGAAAATGTGGGCAACAGTTACAGTAAATACATCATCACTGATTTGCTGAGAAATAAATTCGGTTTTGACGGCGTGGTTTGTACGGATTGGGGTATTACCGCTGAAGAAGGAAAAACACCAGACGTATTTGCCGGGAAATCCTGGGGAGTAGAAAAACTGAGTGTGGCAGAAAGACATTATAAAATCCTTATGGCCGGTGTAGACCAGTTTGGTGGCAATAATGTAGCGGGCCCGGTACTGGAAGCATACCAGATGGGGATCAAAGAGCATGGTGAAGCGTATATGCGTCAGCGATTCGAGCAATCTGCTGTTCGCCTGCTCAGAAATATTTTCCGCGTAGGGCTTTTTGAAAACCCCTACCTGGATGCCACTCAGTCACAGAAGACGGTGGGCAATGCAGCATTTATGAAATTGGGGTTCCAGGCGCAACTGAAATCCATTGTGCTGCTGAAGAATCGTAAAAACATCCTGCCCCTGGCCAGAACAAAGACGGTCTACATCCCGCGGCGAATTGTTCCTGCCAGCAGGGACTTTTTTGGAAATCTGACAGCAGCACGGGTCGACTACCCCGTGAACATGGCCATCGCAAAAAAATATTTTAACATCACCGACGACCCTTCCAAGGCTGACCTGGCCATTGTATTTGTAAAAGGTCCTGCCGGGGGACCAGGCTATAGCAGGGACGACCGGCAGCAGGGAGGCAATGGTTATGTACCCATCAGTTTACAATATGGTTCCTATACTGCGGCCAATGCACGGGAACAAAGCATTGCGGCCGGCGATCCCGTGGTAGACCCAACTATTACCAATCGCTCATACAAAGGCAAGACGACTATGGCCTCCAATGTAACCGACCTGAAAACCATTCTCAACACCCGTGAAGCCATGAAGGGCAAGCCCGTGCTCGTTTGCATGTCGTTAACCAACCCGGCCGTGCTGTCCGAATTTGAACCGCAGGTTGATGGCATCCTGGTATCCTTTGGGGTGCAGGACCAGGCACTGTTTGACATCCTGTCAGGAGCTGCCGAGCCTTCAGGGCTGCTTCCCCTGCAAATGCCCGCGGATATGCAAACGGTGGAATCACAAAAAGAGGATGTACCCCAGGACATGCGTTGCTATACCGACCGTGAAGGTCATGTGTACGATTTCGCTTTTGGACTAAACTGGAAAGGTGTGATACAGGATGAGCGGACCGCCAGGTACAAAAGTAAATAACGGTATAGCATACACGAAAAATAAAATGCCATTTGCTTGTCCGGGCCCGGCTGCCGGCAGCCGGCGATGGTATATTTGTCGCAACATTTTTGCGATTCACAGCTATTTTGGCGAAGAGGTCGGAATAACATGTAGTTTGCCCCCGGCAATGTAACTTTAACTACCCATCCTTATCATCACCTCAAAAAAACACACATGACACAGAAGCTATTCGGTCATCCTGCACAAAATAGGATGCAGTCCTGCATCCCCTTCTCTTTGCTGCTGCTTGGATTGGTCTTGCAGGTAAGCGGGCAGGCACAGCAACGTATCCTCCTCGCACTCTCCAAGAGTGATCATACACTGGCCATGGTGGATCCCGCGAATTTTACGGTGATTGCTAAAATGCCCGTGGGCCAGGACCCGCATGAAGTAATAGCCTCCAGCGACGGGAAGCTGGCCTTCGTTTCCATTTACGGGGGTGGCAGCCTGCATGAACTGGATGTACTAGACCTGGTGGCACACAAAGCTTTGCCGAGTGTGGACACAAGGCCCCTGTTCGGTCCCCACGGTCTCACCTATGCCGGCGGCAAGGTTTGGTTCAGTGCGGAGGGCTCCAAGGCGGTGGGACGCTATGACCCTGCTGCCAATAAGGTAGACTGGAGCATGGGCACAGGACAGAATAGAACACATATGATCTACGTCACCGATGATCTCAAAAAAATATATACCACCAATGTATCCTCCGGCACGGTCAGCATACTGGAAAGTACACTGGTACAACCCGGAGGTCCGCCGCCCGGGGCTCCGCCTGCCAATCCATCCGCATCAACACCGCCCCCTCCTCCCCCGGGTATGCAGCCACATTGGGACTGGACACAAACAGTGGTCGCCGTGGGCAGGGGCTCGGAAGGATTTGACGTTACGCCAGATGGCAAACAATTGTGGACAGCTGCCTCCGATGATGGAAATGTATACATGGTGGATCTCGTTGCCAAAAAGCTCATCGGGAAAATCGACGCAAAAGCGCAGGGCGCCAACCGGCTTGAATTCACCCCTGATGGCAAGCGGGCACTTATCTCCAGCCTGCGACAGGGCGACCTGATCGTGATCGATGTGGCCAACCAGGCCGTGATCAAACGCATTCCCATCGGACACGGAGCTGCGGGAATACTGGTTGATCCGGATGGATCCCGGGCCTTCGTGGGCTGCACGGGCGATAATTATGTTGCCGTGGTAGATCTCAACAGCATGCAAATGGTAAACAAGATCAATGTAGGGGGAGGGCCCGACGGGTTGGCCTGGGCGGTGAAGCCACAGTAATGCCGGGGACTGTTATCGCCGGGTACCTGCCACGATCATTTACAACTTCAAAACAGTTTTTCTTTAAGCAACCTGTAATTTTGTCCCTGCAACCAGGCGGGTCAGGAATTACCCTCCTCGTTCAGAAAGTTCGACTTCCACTATTTTCAACCGATGCCCCCCGTAATTTGTTATGGGAACAAAGCCTGTTGGATTTTTCACATGTGATTATTCGTAGTTAATTCCACCCAACCGGTTTGATGCCTGGCATGAACCTTCCACGCTATTCTCTATCCTAATGAAATGCCGGCTAAACGATTTGCATATGAAAAATATCGCCGTTTTCGTACTGTTCTGCCTGCCTGTTATCTCCATTTTTGCCCAGACAGGGGTTGACTCGATTAAAACGGAAAAGCCCGCAGGTGGAAAGCTTACGGTTCAAGGTTATGTAGATGTTTATTTCTCGTATGCTTTAAGTCACCCCGCAGATGCAACCCACCCCTATTTTGTTTCTTACACGCGGGACAATGAAGTGAACCTGAATTTGGCTTACCTGAGTTTGAAATTTACGAGCGACAGGGTCCGGGCAAGTTTCGTACCCGGATTTGGCACTTATATGAATGCAAATTACAGCTCGGAGCGGCAAACCCTTCAGAATTTATTGGAAGCAAACATCGGTGTGCGGTTGTTTAAAAAAAGAAATATCTGGCTCGATGCGGGAGTCATCAACTCGCCCTATACCAATGAAAGCGCCTACTCATTCGACCAACCGACCTACACGCGATCACTCGGGTCTGAAAATGTTCCTTATTATCTTACCGGCGTAAAAGCATCGATTCCGCTAATCGATAAATGGAGCCTGTATTTGTACCTGCTCAATGGTTGGCAGGTTATTCAGGCACAGCATGATCCCCTGGATTTTGGTTCGCAACTGGAATTCAAACCGAACGACCGATGGGACATCAATTGGAATACTTACGCGGGCAACGAAGCCACCGACAGCCACCCTAACTTTAAAACAAGACTTTTTACTGATTTGTACGCGATTTTCACGCCGTCACCCAAATGGAGCCTTACCGCAGATGCTTACGCCGGCTGGCAGGAGTTGGAAGACAACAATCAAAAAGTAACCCGCAACTGGTGGAACCTGAATGCCACTGCCAAATTCAATTTTAACAATCTGCACTCGGTAACCGCGCGCGTGGAAGCCTTTC
>DATJYH010000510.1:0-14905 GCA_035499675.1 Puia sp. | reverse complement strand
ACTTTTCTTGGCACCATTGATGACCCGGTTATCTCCAGAGCCGCCGACTGTCATAAACTCGTTACCGAATATGACGAAAATGGCAACCTTATTTCAAAATCTGTATTTGGCCTGAAGGATGAACCGATTACCGATCGGTACGGGAATTTCAAAACAACCCTGAAATACGACAAAAACGATGAAAATACCGAGACCAGCTACTATGATGCAAACGGGGCGGCGCCGGTAAACAGTCTCGGTTATGCCAAGGTGGGCCGGGAGTTCAGGAAAGGGCAACTGGTGCAGGAAACCTACTACGGTGCGGATTATACCATTGTAAAATCCAGCAGCCGTGCTGACAGCGTGGGCATCATTCGATACCAATATGATGACAACGGTCATCAAACCGAAAAAACCTGCTATGATGATGGCGACCACCTGACCAACGACCGGAAGGGTATTTACAAAACCGTGTCAGCGTACAATGCATCCGGAATGCTGACTGATCTGAGCTATTTCAACAGCAAGCTGCAACCTGCTACGGATGAGACAGGCGCGCACCACGTTCACATGGAAAAAAACGGCAAGGGGCAAACCGTTCGTGTTAACCTTTTTGACCGGTTTAACCTACCCCTGCGGGATGCCCTGGAAGGAGCCTATGAAATCCGGTTCAGCTACGATAACTGGGGAAGGATTGCCTCCAGCTCATTTTGGGTCAATGATTCTATAAAAATGGTCAACCGTTCAGGTTATCATGAAATACGACCTGTTTACAACAGCAATGGCCGGGTTATCCAAAACAGTTATTATGACAAAAATGGAAAATTAACCAATGGCTATAAAGGATATTCCATCCAGAAGATGCGCTACAACGAAACCGGTTTGCTGGAAGAAATGGGATTCTTTGACGACAACAAGCCCGTGCTTTTTCAGCAAAGAAATATGTTTGTCTCGAATTTTCACAGCCTCCGGTATACCTACGATTTTTATAACCGTGTAAAAACTGTGGAATATTTTGATGAGGGCGGAAAACCCTATAATGCCAGCGTCAGACTCGATGAGAATACAAACATACCCTGCCAACGTATAACGTATACGTATAGCGCAGACCAGGTTATCCAGGAACAACTGGACGATTCCGGAACAACCGTGCCTCCCCTGGTATTGGACTGCCTTACCCGCAACTGCATAACTCCTACAGGCACGAGCATCCTGATGCGCAAGCCTACCTTCCTGGCTGATATCGAACCCGACAGGCGGGTATTCCGGAATATTACCATCATGGATTCGGTGTTCTTCGACAATCAACTGACCTTTCTGGGTAAGGATAGTATCCTGATTTTTCTGAATGCCTCCGCCAACCGGTTATCGGAACAGGAGTGTGCGGGCTTATACCGTATTGGAACGATCAATAAATACTACCAGATGGACGGCAACATAACCGACTATTACCTGCAAAACGATTCCGTGGCTGCCCGGCTCATCTATGAACGGGGAAACCTGAACGGTCCCTGCAGCTTTTACTATGCAAACGGAAATGTGAGGGAAAGAGGTCTATACAGGCAAAATGCAAGGACGGGTACCTGGGAATATTTTTATGAGGACGGACAGAAGGAGAAAACGATAAAGTTTACAGAAGTCGGTACCTTTCTGATTGACTATTATGCAGCAAACGGGAAGCCACTTGTTCAAAATGGAAATGGTCGTTTTGAAGGGCTGGTGAATACCTGGGACATTCGCCTCTTTCCGGTCCCGGACCATGTGGAAGGGGATATAAGAAACGGGCTGCAGGATGGGGAATGGAAAATATTCACCGGTCCGCAGGGTAAACTCATGTACACGGAAAAATTTTCTTCCGGTCGGTTTATCAAAGGAAAGATGAATGGCAATATTGAATATAATAAAACCAGCCACTGCCGGTTCGAGAATCCTCACCAGGGAGAGTTGCTGGATCATTATGGTCAGGAAAAATTTTGCAGTTTTCGCCCCCTCATTCTGGCCGGGCATGGAGAAGCGATGACTGCTACAGGGACCCTCCAGGTGAATTTTTTCACCGGCCTCAATGAAGGGTTCAAAAATATCCTTAGCTCCAAAAAATACAGCGATTACAGCGGCTGGGTGTTTGTAGATCTGAAGTACACCGCCTATGGCCAGATACTGAAGAAGTATGTCAGGCTTTACCAAACCAATCCGGCCTTTGAAAAAGACATCCTGGACATGCTGGAGCGTTTTGATAATCTCCCACCCGTGATTGTCAACGGCAATCCCTATCCTTTCGAGAAGTTCTATATTCTCCTGGTGGAGGGCAATGAAGTTGTCATACCGGAAGAAGTGCTGATGAAATCCAGAGGCGAGGATATGCCCACCAGGTAGAAAGCGGTCTTTTTATGATCAATGGTGCTTTGCAGGATGCAGTTCCTTTTTTGCAATATCACTTGCAATTTTACCTGCGTCCAGGGCTATTTCGCGGATCTGTCCCCTCGGTCCCACCCAGAAACCACAGAAATACAATCCATCTTTTCCAAAAAATTGCTGACGATCGATAGGTAGCCGAAGATCATCAAACCGTTGCCGATCCACCCGAAGAATATCGGGGCCATACGGGTCGTACCCGATGCCCGCAACGATGGTATCAAAGTCCTGTTTCTTTCCATCGTTAAAATACACAGTGTTTCCCACGATGTGATCGATACCGGCATACAATGCAATATGTCCCTTACGAATATGCGCAATGGTGCCAATGTCCAGCACTGGCGTGGTACCGTCCCTTTTGATTTCTTCAAAGGGGCCGTAAGGTTTTTTACGGAGGCCAATTTTACCCAGATCGCCAAATACCATCCGCATCAGCGGGGCGCCGAGTGCATCGGCCAGTTTGACCGGGAGACGGCTGAGCAGCTGGCTGATCTCTAAAATGGGTATGCCGAGCAAGTCGCGTGGTATAACGTTCACGGGTGAACGAACTGACATGGAGGGGTGGGCCCCCTGCTCATACAGGTCAATGGCAATTTCGCAGGCAGAATTGCCAAAACCGACCACCAATACCCTTTGTCCTTTGTACTCACTGCCAGTCTGGTAAACGCTGCTGTGAAGTATCCTGCCGGGGAAGCTCTCCATGCCCCGAAAACCCGGCTCCCTGGGCTTGCCAAAGGGACCAGTGGCCATAACGAGCCAGGCTGACCGAAAACTGGCTTGGTTGGTTTCGGTGATCCAGTAACCATTTTCTCTATGGATGGATATCGCTTCCGTATGAAAGAGCGGGTGAATGTCAAAGGCCTTTTGATACTCCTCCAGGTACGCTACCACCTGGTCGCGTGCAGGGTAGCGGGGCAACCCAGGTCCGAATTTCCGGTAGGGCAGGTGGGATACTCTTTTGTTGGTGTGCAGGTGCAACCGTTGGTAGTGCCGCCGCCAGGGTGCGCCCACCGAATCCTGTTTTTCCAGGACGAGGTAGGGAATGCCTCTTTTTTGCAAACAGGCGGCACAGGCCAACCCCGAAAAACTGGCGCCCACAATGATGGTCTGCGTTTCAGTCATTATCTTAAAATTACGAAAACCCTTTGTAGTAAGATATAAGATGATGATTTGTTGCCCCTGTGAGTATCCGAATTTACCCTCGGTATGGGGAAACCCGCCATTGGTATATTATTCTTCACTCCATCAGTAATTTTTCCGAAATTAAATGCAGGAAGTATTTTCATGTTTACGAAACTTTTTTTCAGCATCGCAAGGGCATTTTACGGCATCGGCATCGCCGGCCTTGGGATTCAGCAATTCCAGTATGCCGACTTCAGGCCGGTAATACTACCTGCGTGGCCTGCCTGGATGCACGCCTCGCCCGTGCCGGCCTATTTGGTGGGTGCTTTATGGGTGCTGATGGGATTCATGATCGCATTCGGGAAAAAAATTAAAACCGTTTCGCTGTTGCTGGGAGGGCTATTGTTTCTCTTTTTTGTGTGTTTTCAACTTCCTTACACACTTTTTACCAGTCCCAACGCGGCCCGCCACCTGGGGGTATGGGTAAACCCTTTGAAGGAACTGGCGCTTTCCGGAGGAGCATTTGTCATGGCCGGTTTTTTTAACGATGGTACGGGAACCATCCCGAAAAGCCCCTTGCTTCATGCGTTGCAAAGTTTGGTGCCTTATGGCCGGATCTTTTTTTCCATCACGCTGTTTGTATTCGGGTATAGTCATTTTATATATCCGGATTTTGTCGCGGGCCTGGTTCCCGCCTGGATACCGGGTCATCTTTTCTGGACATACCTGAGCGGAATTTTATTGATGGGTACCGGTGCCGCCATCATTTTAAAGTTCAAGGTAAAGCAGGTGGGATGGCTGGCCGGGCTGATGCTCCTGCTATGGGTGATCTTGCTTCATATACCCCGTTCGCTGGCAGATCCCTGCGGCGATAAGGGCAATGAAATTACCAGCGTGTTTGAGGCCCTGGCCTTTAGTGGTACATCATTTGTGATATCTGGATTATTCAGTAAGAAGCATCGAAGCGTTGCTTAACAAATTCATTGTTATTATTAAATTGTTCCGGGTATTCCTCCCAGGTTGGAATTGGAACGTATACTGCTCTCTTTGAGAGGAAAAAGAGCAGTGTCGGAGGCTGCTATTACCCGGTAAAAAAACCCTGCTTAATATGAAAAATCTATTCCGTTCGCTGGTGGCGTGCTGCGCATTTTTATTCTTCTGCAGCACCGGCACTTATTTGCATGCACAAATGCCGCAGGATCTGCTTACCAGCAGCTCAGATCCTGGTACACAAGCCCGGATAAAAGAAATAGAATCAGACCTGCCTGGCTGGGTGTTGATTGAAGGTTATCCGAAAAGAAGCCTGGCAGAAAGAATGGCCTATTACAAAATCCATGGATTGAGCATCGCCGTAGTGCACGATTACAAGATTGTTTGGGCCAAAACCTATGGGTGGGCAGATTCTGCGGAAAAAAAGCCACTCACGGTAAAAACGCTCTTTCAGGCTGCTTCCATCAGCAAATCGCTCAATGCCGTTGGTATGCTCAGGCTGGCACAGCATCACAAAGTGGACCTGTATACCGACATCAATCAATACCTTGTCCACTGGAAATTTCCCTATGATTCAGTTTCAAAAAACAAAAAAATTACCATTGCCAACTTGCTCAGCCATACTGCGGGGCTGACAGTGCATGGATTCGGGGGTTATGCAAAGGGGGATACCCTGCCTACACTGGAACAGGTGCTGGATGGGAAAAAACCGGCCAATTCACCGCCGGTGCGCTCACAGTTTGAACCGGGCCTGCGCTTTATGTACTCGGGTGGCGGTACCACCATTTCACAACAGATCATCATGGATGTAACCGGCATGGCCTACGACCGTTATATGTGGGAAAACGTGCTGAAGCCCCTGGGCATGATCAACAGTTTTTATACCCAACCCCCGCCTGCCAACCGGCAGGCCGATCTCGCTTCCGCGTACGAGGAAGATGGCAGCCTGGTGAAGGGTAACTATCATACCTACCCGGAGGAAGCGGCTGCGGGACTTTGGACGAACCCGACCGATCTCTGCAAATACATCATCGAAACACAGCTTGCATTGCAGGGGAAATCATCCAAAGTGCTTTCACAGGAATTTACGCAACTGCGGCTTACTCCTTACGTGGACCAGAGTGCGGCGTTCGGTGTATTTATTGATAAAAGGGGGAATGAGAAATATTTCCAGCATGGGGGCGCCAACGAAGGTTTCCGGAGCCAGTATTTCGGAAGTATGGATCATGGGGATGGCGTAGCGGTCATGGTCAATTCGGATGATGGCCGGATCATGCCCGAACTCATCAACAGCGTGGCCCGTGCCTATGACTGGAAGGATTTTTACAAACCCGAAACAAAAAAATTGATGAAGCTGACTACCGCCCAGCTGAAAGCGGTGGAAGGGAAATATCAGTTCGAGTTTCAAAAAGGGAAACCTGCATATATCCAGATCACTTCAAACAGCAACAATGGCATCGTATTGAAACAACTTTGGGATGGACAGGAAATTTCCTTTCTGCCCGAGTCAGAGCTGGAATTCTTCTGCCCCACCAATCCGTTTCCTTTGAAATTTACAAAGGATCAAACCGGGCAGATCACGCAGGTGCTTGCTTTTAACAGGGATCTTTGGAACAGGGTGAAGGAGTAGGGCCTGGTAACCAGGTGCATGGCTCAATAAGCGAGCGCAGACCCCGCATTCGTTTTTGCCTGCAGCAGATCGGTGTTCGCCAGGATGTCTTTTAAGGCGACATACAAAGCGTCCAGGTCCCCCTGGCTGTTGAATGCATTGATGGAGTAGCGGATGTATACATCGCCCTCCTGGGTCATCACCGGTACTTCGATTTTGTAGGCATCAAACAGGTATTGTTTCAGCGCATCAGGCTGGCTGCTCCTGACCGGGATGCTGAACATTTGACCAAGAAATTCGTCTCCTACCGGGCAAAGCGGCGATGAGCCTAACAGCTCACAAAACCTCCCGGCATTTTTCTGGACTATTTCCCGGCAACCTGCGGATATAACATCCCAATGATTGTCCTTCATAAATTGAATGGCCCTGGGCACCGTCAGGAATGCAGAGAAATCACGTGTACCCTGTCCCTGGTGATAATCCAGGAACCGTGAATGGGATGGGTGGGCGCTATCGTATCCCCAGCTGATCAATAATGGGTCCAACCAGTCCTGGCAGTTTTTTGTGGCATACAAAAATGAACAACCCTTGGGCGTCATCATCCATTTGTGACAGGCCCCTACATAGATGTCAGCATGTAAGTCGGAAATGTCCAGGGGAATATGTCCCGGGGCATGTGCGCCATCAACGATGGTGAGCAGGCCTTTTTGTTTGGCGATGGCACAAATTTCTTTCACCGGCAATATTAGTGCGGTACTGCTCGTGATATGGCTGAGAAACACAGCCTTTGTGCGACTGCTGAGCCCGCTGAAAAAATCTTCAACCAGTTTTTCCTTTGAAACAATCGGCAGGCTGATATGCTGACGAACATATTTCGCGCCTTTTTTTTTGCAATAGTAATTCCAGGTGCGGTCGCAGGCGCCGTATTCAATATCCGTGCTCAGGATCTCATCACCCGGGTTCAACGGCAGACTCTTGGCAACGATGTTTACGCCATAAGAAGGATTCATCACATACACCATATCATCGGCCGGACAATGAACAAAACCGGCCAGCGCTTCCCGCGATTGTTGCAGATAGCGCGGCCCGTTTACAGTTATGAACTGCACAGGTTCGAATTCCAGTTCGCGCTGCCATCGCTGGTAATCGTCAAAAACGGGCCTCGAGCAGGCTCCGAAGGACCCAAAATTTAAATAAATGATATCGGGTGAGAGGAGAAACTGGGATTTCAATGTAGCTGATTCCATAAGTAAAAGTAAAGAAAAAAAGCTGCCTGCCGGGGCAGGGGCACACAAAATTGACGGCGCGTCCGCATGAAATCCATACATTTCAGGAAAATCAGTGTCTCCGGTTTTTCCCTCGCACAAATGCAACGAAAACTCCATTGAGGCTTTTGAATAGATCGGACCCCGGACAGTATTACCTTTGACCGATCAAATCCCCATCAGTTCATCAACACAGCTTCTATGGATCAGCGACTCACAATTATTACCCTCGGTGTGGCCGACGTAAAAAGAGCAACTTCCTTTTATGAAGAGGTTTTTGGTTGGAATAAATCGGCGTCGGGCAATGAAAACATATCCTTTTTTCATCTCAATGGGATAGAATTCGCGCTTTATGGTCGTGGAGAATTGGCAAAGGATGCCACCGTACCCGCCGAAGGATCGGGGTTTAAAGGATTCACTCTCGCGTATAACGCCAGGAGTGAAAAGGAAGTAGACGAATTGTTTGAACTGCTTGGCAAGCGCGGTGCAAACATTGTCAAGAAACCGGGCAAGGTATTTTGGGGCGGATACAGCGGGTATATGGCCGATCCCGATGACAATTTGTGGGAAATAGCTTACAACCCCTTCCTGGAACTGGATGACAAAGGCGCTACAAAAGAAAGCTGAATAAATCCTGCTCTCGGGCTTTTCATCATCTTATACGGTTGTCCATACCTGTTGCAGGCATTGCCGATTGCAAACTAAGCGTTAACCCCTGTTGTGCCACTGCGGCTTCGTTATTTTATTTGCAACAGGCTCCATCGGTATGCATCAGCTGTTAATCGGGTTATTATGACTGCAGCTGACCATCCGGAATGTGGCCTGTAACCCTGACTCCGGCCTGATTTATGTCACATGAAAATCCCACCCGTCCGTAGTTTGCCACTTATATTATTCCGTCGCTGTTCCCCGGTCTAGGGTGTGCCACCATCAGTTACAATGGAAATGTGGAAGGGAAGGGGTATGCCACCTTTAAAGTGAATCGGTTGCAGGCAGATAAATTTACCCTGCAGGTAAAAGAACCCGGTTGCGCCGGGCAATCGATTGGTTTTACCGGCAGGAAATTCAGGGGATGGGCCTTTGCGGGTATGTTGCCGTGCTGGACCGGGATAATAGATGGAATCCCCTGCCCTGGGGCGTGGGAGTGGATCTTCCCCTGGGTTCCGTATGGAAACCGATTACCATGAAGCCGGCATCAACAAGATTGACTTCTGCCATTATGAATATACCCTCAACCATACCGGCTGTGCGTTGAAGGATTCTACCAGTGCCCCATAAACATTTACGTCTATTTTAAAGAGGGAGAATACAGCCGCCTTCTTCCCGGTGCGCCTGTTTTTTTACCGTGTTTATCGCAGACCTGCGTTTTGCGTAAACTGCCTGTGGGCAACTTTAGCCAGGTGGAAAATTTGGATGGTAAAGTATTTTCCATTTCCTTTGCAGGAAAATATCCCAGTTAAAATATTTTCCTATGGCGGAAGACCACGTAAAACAGGAGATTGTCCGGGTGTCGCTGGAACGGTTCCTCGGCCAGGGCATCAGGAAAATGACTGTTCAAAAACTGGTGGAGCCCCTGGGCATGTCCACTAAAACGGTATATAAATATTTCTCTGACAAAGAAGACCTGCTCGCGCATTGCCTGCTTTTGCAGTACCAGCGGAACCTCGACGAACTGGAAAACATGGTACGGGCGCACGATAACCCCGTGGTTGTGCTGGCATCACTATGGTACAGGGCCGCCGACCTTGATTTTGGCGTGAACCGGGTTTTTTACCATGACCTGAATCATTATTACCCGGACCTGCAGGACAGCGTGCTGAAAAAAAGCAGGAAACGGTTTACCGTGACCTTACTCCGGGTGTTTGAGCAGGGTAAATCGGAAGGTCTTTTTCGCAGGGATATTTTGCCGGAAATGATCTTCGACGCCGCAGGCATCCTGTATGCCTCCATTACAAGAACGGACAGTTTTAAAAAATTCAAAATATCTCCCCGGGAGATCATCCGGAATACGGTTGAAACCTATTTCCGGGGTGTTTGCACGGAAAAAGGTATCCGGGAACTGGAACGAAACTATTCTCTCATTACAAAAAATCAGAACAGTGTTTAAAAGATTCTCTGTTTCAATTGTGTGCTTACTCGTTGGCATTTCAACAGCGCTTGCGCAACAAACTGCCGGGCCCGCGCTGATGCCGATTCCCCGGAAATTCGCAACAGGTAATGGCATGCTGCCTGTGGGCGCGGATTTCAGTATTGCCGTCAAAACAACATCGGCGGACAGCCTGCTGCTCAGGGCTGTCAATCGCATGCAACTGGCGCTGGCCCGGAAGACCGGTATCAATTTCCACCAACAGCGTGTAGGCATACACGATAAGAGCGACACAGCCACCCTGCTGCTGCAAACGGAGTTGTCCAAAATACCCGATATAGGTTGCAATGAATCTTACACGCTGAGCGTCACGGCCGGTCACATCGTGCTGAAAGCACCTGAAACCGCCGGGGCATTACATGGGTTGCAAACCCTTTTGCAATTGCTCCAAAAACAAAACGGCGAATATTTTTTTCCGGCCATAGAGATTTCGGATAAACCACGATTTGCGTGGAGGGGCCTGATGATTGATGTAGCCAGGCATTTTATTCCGCTTGATGTGTTGCAGCGAAACATCGAAGCAATGGCGATCGTCAAAATGAATGTGCTGCACCTGCATTTGTCCGACAATGAGGGGTTCCGGATAGAATCAAAGGTTTTTCCCCAATTACAGGGCAGCGGATCTTTTGGAGAATACTATACACAGGCACAGATCAGGGACCTTGTGGCTTTTGCCAGGGACCGCGGCATCACCATCATCCCGGAGTTTGACATGCCTGGTCATTCCAAAAGCTGGTTTGCGGGTTACCCTCAATTGGCCAGTGCTGCAGGGCCCTATGAGCCCGGTCCGGCATTGGACATGCCTGCCGGCAAGCCACTCAACCTCGGCGAGATCATGAAGCTCGTGAACACCGCTTCGTTTCCTACCATGGATCCCTCCAGGGAATCAACGTATACATTTATTGACCGGTTTTTCGGCGAAATGACCGCACTGTTCCCGTCCCGGTACATACATATCGGCGCCGACGAAAACAATGGCATGGCCTGGAAAAACAACCCAGCCATTGTTTCCTTTATGGAACAACACAAGATCACCGACGTGCATGCCCTCCAGGCTTATTTTGTAGAACGTGTACGGAAGATCGTTTCAGCGCATCATAAAACGATGATCGGGTGGGAAGAACTGTTTTCAGAACATTTGTCGAAGGAGGTGGTCGTGCAGGTTTGGCAAAACGGGAACTATGTCGGCCGCTCACTGGCCAACGGAAATCCAACCCTGGTATCAAAAGGATTTTACCTGGATGTTTTCATGCCTGCCTATATTCACTATAATAACGCTGATATCCGGAAACTGGCCGGCGATGGTTCTGGAACTTCTTTGCTTGGCGGCGAAGCGGCGCAGTGGACGGAAATGGCCGATAAAAACAATATCGAAACAAGGATCTGGCCAAGAGCGGCCGCTGTTGCGGAGAGACTCTGGTCTCCCGCAACTGTTAACGATCCGGATGATATGTATCGCAGGCTGGATATTGTGAGTGCGGCGTTGGACGAAGCTGGACTGCTCCACATCAGTAATTATGAAAAAGCGCTCAGGATGTATACGGGAGGTGGCGACATTGCTGCGCTTAAAACATTTACCGACCTGCTGACACCGGTCAAGGGATATAAGAAACTATTTGCCAGGCTTACAAGCCCAACGGGCGCATTGCATCAAACATCTCCGCTGACCGAAGTTTCCGACGTCGTGTTCGTGGATTCGGACATCAAATGGAAATTCAGGGCCGCCGTAAATACCTACCTGAAAAACAAGGATGCCGAATCCGAAAAGATCATTCTTGACTATTTAAACAGCTGGAGAAGTAACGATGATAAAATACAAACCCTGCTTGATACGCGCAGGGAACTGGCCGCGGTTAAAGAGCACGCCCGGCATCTAACGGCGATGGCGGGCATTGGCCTGGAAGCGCTCGAATATCTGAAAAAAGGAACACAGCCACCCGCGGAGTGGGTAACCGAAAAAATAAATCTGCTGAAGGGATTTGATCATCCCATTGCCGAAACGGAACTTTCCGTCATTCCGGAGATCGGGTCCCTGGTCACGCAACAGCCTGCGGCGTTGCCTGGTGAGTTCCCGATGTTTTAAACCGAATCGAGAATAGTCGTATCCCGGCGGACCTCTGCGTTTGTTTGCCTATAACAGGCCCTGTCATGGCCGAAATGATGGGGTCTTTTTTCTGAAAACCGGCTCAATGACGTCCGCGATCTCCCTTCCACCCACTGGTCTTATTATAGCCTCCCTTATCCTTCCACCTCGATCCACCCCCGCCGCCGGCAGGTTTTTTGTCTTCGGCCACTTTTACGGTCAGCGTTCTGCCTGCCAGCTCTCCACCGTTCAAACGGCTGATGGCCTCATCCGCTTCGGCCTCGGCCGACATTTCTACAAAACCAAACCCACGGCTCTTCCCGGTTTCCTTGTCCATAATAACACGGGCAGAGTTGACTACCCCATAATCCTCAAAAATCTGTTTTAGCTCCTCATCATCCATATCGTAAGGAATACCGGCAACAAAAAGAGTTTTAGACATACGTTTCATTTTTATCGAAATTAGGGTAAGTCGATTGAAGGGTTTTTTAAATAATGATTAAGAAAAAAGGCAATTTATCGTTATAGATGCGGGTATGTACAAAACCGGTGTCGGGATAACACTGAATGCCGGCCTGTTCAATCCCTGGCCGCTGCCCCGGCTACCTCTCAATCGCCTGTATTGGCGGGCAAACTGCGGGATGCCCGGGGCAGCCATTCAGGCAAAGGGTTGTATTTTGCCGGCGTCGGACGTCGATTTACCCTAAAACCAAGATCCATTATCAGGCAAGCTACCATATCTCTCTGCATTATGTTGATTTTTTCTGCCGCTGCCGCCCAGGAAAGGGTGATCAGCGGCACGGTGGCCGATTCGCTTACCGGATCGCCGCTGGCCAATGTAACCGTGATTGTAAAAAACAGCCATCGCGGCGTCATTACAAATGCGGCGGGTGTTTTCCGGATCAGCGTGGACAAAAACGCGAAACAGCTTATTTTCTCCATCACCGGGTATCAGCCACGTGCATTTCAGCTCACCGATGAACAGGAGCAGAAAATGAGGGTTTGGCTGGCTAAATCCTATGCTACGCTGGGGGAAGTGGTGGTGAAGGCCAAACCCGGCAAATACCGGAATAAAAATAACCCGGCGGTTGATCTGATTCACCAGGTGATCGCCAACAAATCGAAGAACGGCCCGGGTTATGCGCCGTATTTCAGTTATAACCAATATGAAAAGATCAGGGTCATGATCGACAAGCTGCCCAGTTTGCTGATCAATAACCGGGTGATGAATAAATTTCACTTCATTTTTGACAACCAGGATTCCACGGTACTGCCCGGCAAGGTGCTTACACCGGTGTTTATAGAAGAAATGTCCTCTGCGAACTACCAGCAACAACACCCCGTGCGAACAAAGAAAATCGTGCTGGCAAAAAAAAGCGTTGACTTTGGAGAATACCTCGACATGAAGGGCATCAGCCTGGCACTGCACAGGATGTATGAAGATTTCAACATCTATGAAAACAATATTCCGGTATTTACCATCCAGTTCAAAAGCCCCATTTCCGACCTGGGCCCCACCTATTACATGTACTTTATCCGGGATACCATCGTTGACAAGGGTGTAAAACTGGTAAAACTCTATTTCACGCCGAGAAACCCGGAGGACCTGCTTTTCCGCGGGTACCTCTTTATCACACTCGACGGAAATTATGCAGTCAGGAAATTTGACCTGGAAGTGAGCAAGCACATCAATCTCAATTACATCCGGAACTTTAAGGTGACGCAGGATTTCGAAAAGGGCCCCGGTGACCACTACCACCTGGCCAGTTCGGACATGCTGGCCTTTTTCAGTCCCTTTCCAAAAACACCGGGTATATTGGGTGAGCGCAGTATTTCGGTTACTCACGTGTCAGACACGCTCATACCTGAAACGGTTTTCCATGGGGCTCCCGTAGATACGTTGCCAGGGGCCACCCACCAGTCTGTAGAATTCTGGGACCAGGAACGGCCGGTACCGCTGAAGGAATCGGAAATTAAGACCTATGCCAATACTGACAGCCTGCTGCATATGCGTTCTTACAGGCGGTTGATGGACTATGCCATCCTGTTCACAGCCGGCTACAAATCGGCCGGTAAAGTAGACATCGGCCCCATCGCCAGCTTCTTGACATTCAATCCCCTGGAGGGGACCAAATTGCGTTTTGGTGGCCGTACCAATGCCAAACTGAGTACACGCTACTTTGCCGAATCCTACGTGGCTTATGGATTCAAGGACGGACTTTGGAAATATTACCTGAGTGGCACCTACTCCATCAATCACAAATCCATCTATACGTTTCCCTTTCATTTTATCCAGGCAAGCTACCTGCACGATACCAGGAATCCCGGGCAGGAAAATGTTTTTGCGCAGAACAATACCTTCCTCGGATCTTTTAGCCGGGGTGACAATACCAAGTGGCTTTACAACAACATATTCCGGCTTACCTATATCCAGGAATTCGAGAATCATCTCTCGTACAGCCTGGGTATGAAATACTGGCTCCAGCAACCGGCCGGCTCGCTGAACTTCGTATATGAGTCGCCGTTAGCAGATAAGTCTGATACCACCAGTTCGCTCACCACAACGGAACTCTCGGCTACCTTACGTTTTGCACCACATGAACAATTTTACCAGGGTAAGTCGACACGTGCCAACATCACAAACAAGTACCCCATCGTTACATTCCAGTATTCCAAGGGGATTAAGGGGTTGTTGGGTGGGCAATATAATTATGATGCCTTCCACCTTAACATTTACAAACGGGCCTACCTGGCTCCATTTGGATATACAGACATGACACTGGACGCGGGTTATCTCTCGGGCAATCTCCCCTTTCCGCTCCTCATCATTCACCCGGCCAATCAATCTTATTTTTATTTTGAGAACGCCTACAACATGATGAACTATGGAGAGTTTGTGAGTGACCACTACGCGGGGATCAATGTCGACCATTTTTTTGCCGGATTCTTTTTAAATAAAATTCCCGGCTTAAAAAGATTGAGGTTGAGAGAAGTAATAGCAGCGAAGCTGTTGTTTGGCGGCGTGCGCGATGAAAATAACCCGGATATCAACGCCAACCAGATGAAGTTCCCGACCACCAATGGCGCCACCAGCACTTTTGTATTGGGGGGCAAACCTTACCTGGAAGCCAGTTTCGGTATTTACAATATATTCTCGATCATACGGCTTGACCTCGTTAAGCGGTTCACCTACCTGGAAAATCCCGGTATACCAGGTGGTTGGGGGCTCAGGGTGAGCACGAACTTTATATTCTAACCCAACATCGTCAACGCAACATCACAAACATTCCTGTTTTCAG
>DATJYH010000509.1:0-3133 GCA_035499675.1 Puia sp. | reverse complement strand
CGGAACCGGAGGACTATGTCATTGCCACGGGCGTTACCACACCCGTGCGTGAGTTTGTGCGGATGGCGTTTGCGGAAGTGGGACTTGAGCTGGAATTCAAAGGGAAGGGAGAAAAAGAGACGGGAATTGTTGCAGCCAGTACGAACCCTGCCTGCCCGGTTAAGCCAGGTACAAAAGTGTTGGAGGTGGATTCCAGGTACTACAGGCCCACTGAAGTGGATTTGCTGATCGGCGATGCCAGCAAGGCCCATAAAAAACTCGGCTGGCGTCCGAAATATGATTTGCCCATGCTCATAAAAGAAATGGTGCTGGCGGATGTTGATTTATTCAGGCAGGAGAAAGTATTAAAGGAATCCGGGTTTTATGTGAAGAACCAATATGAATAAAGATCGGGTGGTCAGTTGGACACTGCAATATTGTGTAATGATTACCTGGCTTTGAATTTTTAGGCGTCTATGAATATGATGAATACAAAGGATAAGATATTTGTCGCAGGGCACCGGGGTATGGTGGGATCTGCCATAAGACGGAAATTGCTGCATGAGGGTTTCACGAGCCTGTTACTCACTACGTCGGATGAACTTGATTTGCGAAACCAGCAAGCCGTACATGCTTTCTTTGAAGCGGAGAAACCGGATTATGTTTTCCTGGCAGCGGCCAGGGTAGGCGGCATACTTGCCAATAACAACTACCGGGCGGATTTCATCTATGATAATATCATGATTGAAAGCAACATTATACATGCCGCATGGAGAAATAATGTCAAAAAGCTTCTGTTCCTCGGTTCCTCCTGCATTTATCCAAGGCTGGCACCGCAGCCGCTAAAAGAAGAATACCTGCTAACCGGCGAACTGGAGCCAACCAATGAACCCTACGCCATCGCCAAGATTGCGGGTATTAAAATGTGCGATGCCTTCCGGACGCAGTACGGCTGCAATTTCATATCCGTGATGCCCACAAACCTCTACGGCCCCAATGACAACTACGATCTTAACAATTCGCATGTGTTGCCGGCACTGGTCAGGAAATTCCACGAAGCCGTGGTGCGCAAAGAACCTACGGTCACCATTTGGGGTTCGGGTACTGCACGACGTGAGTTCCTGTACGCAGACGACCTGGCGGATGCCTGTTTTTTTCTGATGCAGCGGTATAGCGAACCGGGGTTCATCAACATCGGCACGGGCAGAGACATCACCATCAGTGAACTCGCTATGCTCGTCGGAAAAATAACCGGCTTTTCGGGACAAATACTAAATGATCTCAGCAAACCGGATGGAACACCGCAAAAATTGCTCGACATCAGTACACTGTCAGGGATGGGCTGGACAGCTAAAACCGACCTGGAGTCCGGGATACGCAGGGTATACAACGAATATGTCCAGACTACTGAACACGCCGGTTCCCTGCGGGTGTCTTAATTTGCGTATATGTTTTCATTCTTCAAAAAAAAATCAAAATTATCTCCTCCCTTCCATGTAGGTGGTCTGCATTGTGACATGCACTCGCACATGATACCCGGCCTGGATGATGGGGCGGAGGACATGGACACCGCTGTCCGGATGATCCGGGGCATGCAACAGCTCGGCTATACAAAATTGATCACCACGCCCCATGTCATGTCGGAGATGTACAAGAACAGCCGGGAAGGAATATTGGCAGCCTATCAACAGGTGGTGGACCGGCTGACCAAAGAAAATATATCCATGGTCTTCGAAACGGCTGCGGAATATTACATGGATGAATTCTTCGACGACCTGGTGGGATCGGAGGAACCTTTGCTTACGCTCAAAGACAACCTGGTGCTCGTGGAATTTTCATTCATCAGGGAGCCGGTTGAAGTCAAAGAAATGTTATTCAAATTGCTGATAAAAGGATATCAGCCGGTCATCGCGCACCCCGAACGCTATCTCTATTTCGGTGCACACAGATCCTGGTACGATGAAATGAAAAGCCAGGGCTGTCTTTTCCAGTTAAACCTGCTTTCAGCCTGTGGTTTCTATGGCAAAAAACAGCTGGAACTCACGGAATACCTCATCAAAAAACAATACATCGACCTGGTCGGCAGCGATATGCACAATCTCCGGCATCTCGAAATCCTGAAAAACGCGGGCAGCATCTGGGAAACAGTCGCCAGATTATTAGACTCCGGCAGGCTGCTTAACCCCGACCTGTAACGCCATCCATCGCATCTCCCCTTCGATTCTACTTTCATTTATTGATTTACAATCATTTGCGTCTTTCCTCCTGACATTTTGTCTTTCAATTAAATCCCCCGCTTATCATTCTTGTAAACCGCACAAAACATTTTAATGTTTAGTATTTATTGTATTTTTATTAAACAAAATAAATCGGTGGCTTGTATAGACTAGTATGAACGCTTTCACCATCAGGGACCTGGAAAATTTGTCCGGCATCAAGGCGCACACCATCCGGGTGTGGGAACAGCGATACGGCTTTCTAAAACCCCAGCGTACCGATACCAACATCAGGTACTATAACAACCAGGAGCTGAAAAACCTGCTGAACATCTCCCTGCTTCAGCGCTATGGCTATAAGATATCCCATATCGATAAGATGGGCGAGCTGGAAGTAAAGGAGCGGATCATCCAGTTATCGCAGGGCCAGGCCATGCAGGAGCGGATGGTAAATGAATTGATCCACCACATGATCGACCTGGATATGGATAGCTTTGAACGGGTGCTGGACAATTTTATCTCGACAAAGGGGATCGACAAAACCATCACCCAGCTTATTTTCCCTTTTCTTGAACGCATCGGGATCCTCTGGCAGACCAATCATATCCAACCCACCCAGGAACACCTGGTAACCAATATTATACGTCAGAAATTGATTGTCGGCATTGAAGGGGTGGTCACGCACGCAGCGGTCAATAAAACCCTCTTGCTCTTTTTGCCGGAAGGTGAACATCATGAAATGGGGTTGCTGTACGTATATTATTTGCTGAAAAACAGGGGGGCACGCGTTCTGTACCTGGGATCAAATATCCCCCTGAAAGACATCGAACATATCTGCGCCGGCAAAAAGCCTGACTTCCTGTATACCCACCTGACCTTTGTTGCCGGCAGCTTTAGTTTCGACAAGTTTATACAACAGGTTCGCAACCGACTCCCTG
>DATJYH010000508.1:0-4093 GCA_035499675.1 Puia sp. | reverse complement strand
GCCATCGCGATCAGGTGCAGCACCGCATTGGTAGACCCGCCCAGCGCCATCACCACGGTAATGGCATTGTCGAATGCCTTGCGGGTCATGATGTCCCTGGGTTTGATATTTTTTTCCAGCAGCAGGCGGATGGCCTTGCCCGCCTCCCTGCATTCTTTTTGTTTGGCTTCGCTCAGCGCGGGGTTGGAAGAAGAGTAGGGGAGACTCATACCGAGGGCTTCGATGGCCGATGACATGGTATTGGCCGTATAGATGCCGCCACAGGCGCCCGCACCCGGACAGGCATGTTTTACGATGCCTTTAAAATCGGCTTCATCCAGTTGTCCCGCAATTTTCTGTCCCAGGGCTTCAAAGGCAGAAACGATATTCAGGTCCTGACCCTTGTAATGTCCCGGTGCGGTGGTGCCGCCGTAGATCATCAGGGAAGGACGATTCAGTCTGCCCATCGCCATTACCGAACCCGGCATGTTCTTATCGCAACCGGGCAGCGCAATCAGCGCATCGTAGTATTGTGCGCCACAAACGGTCTCGATGGAATCGGCGATCAGGTCGCGACTCACCAGCGAATACCGCATGCCGTCGGTACCATTGGCCATTCCGTCGCTCACGCCGATGGTATTGAAGATGAGTCCTACCAATTCATTGTCCCACACACCCTTTTTTACAACCCTTGCCAGGTCGTTGAGGTGCATGTTGCAGGTGTTCCCGTCGTAACCCATGCTGGCGATGCCCACCTGTGCTTTTTTAAGGTCCTCTTCTGTCAATCCAATACCGTAGAGCATGGCCTGTGCGGCAGGCTGTGTCTGGTCCTGTGTCAGTGTCTTCGAATATTTGTTTAATTCTTCCATGATTGATCTGTCGGCTTATTATTTTTCGTTTGTTCTTTTACGTTATATCCGGTGTGCGCTGTTAAGCGATCACATATTTTTCCGTATCTGTTGCCTTGCCGGTGGTGGGCGCCAGGCTCAAATATTCCTTCTCAACCACCAGGTTCTTATACGCCTGCTGGATGAGGCGACCCAATGAATTGCTCCAGCTTTTACGAAAGGGTTGTCCGTCCAGCGACTCCCAGCCAATCACTTCCGCAGCGGTACCGCAGAAAAAGGCGGCGTCGGCGGATTTCAGGTCATCGATCGTAAAGGATCCTTCTTCCACCGGGATGCGCAGCGCCCGGCAGATCTCGATCACCGTGGCTCGCGTAATACCGGGTAAAATATTTCCCGTGGCCGGCGTAAACATCTTCCCGTTCTTTTCAAAAAACACATTGGCACCGGGACCTTCTGCCACATAATCCTGCATGTCGGTCAACAGGCCTTCATCATAGCCTTCCGCCTTTGCTTCCTGGCTGGCGAGGATGGAATTCACATAATGACCGGCGGCCTTGGCTTCTATCTTAAATCCCCTTGGGTTGGGCCGCTGAAAAGAAGATACCTTCACTTTCAGCAGTTTTTCACCCAGGAAGGGTTGCATCTCCCATACTTCTATCACAATATGTGATTCGGTACAACGGTTAAAACTCATGTTGGCGGGCACATAAACGAGCGGTCGTATGTAAGCATCCTGCAGTTTGTTGGCTGCCAGGAGCCGGTACGTGGCATCAATCAGTTCCTCACGTTGGTAGGGGTAAGGAATGTTCATGGCATCGGCCGATCGTTTCAGCCGGTCAAAATGTTCTTTCGCCTTGAATATCCTCGTTTCGCCGCTATCGGTCTTGTATGCACGGATCCCCTCAAATACCGAATAACCATAGTGCAGCGACTGGCTGTACAGGTCCATCCTGGCTTCTGAGGCTTTCACATACTGTCCGTCGTGGTACAACAAAGTGTCCTGGTTATAATATTCCATATACGCTATTTTTCAGTTACCGGTCCGCAGATCGTCCAACATCCGCAAAAAAAAACCCGCCTTTTTATTGAGGCGGGTCGCTTATATTTTTTTGTATTTTGATATGCTAACAACCACCCCACTGAACGGCAGGAATAATAATAATGACCACCACCAGTTCCAGGCCGATGGAAAGTAAATTATTATGTATACTGCGCTTCAACATGAAATGTGTTGTAGAACGAATATACGAACCGCTTATGAATAAACAAAGAACTTCTTATAATACTGCCTGCTTTTTTTACTGGAGGCTACCTTGTCTCTTTAACCGACTATATAATGGTCGACTTTCTTAATTGAATATTGGCCTTGTTCACATCAACCGGGATCCTGCCACCCACATAGTCGGCGATCAGTTCCCCGATGGTGGAAGTGAAATAAAAATTAACGGGGTCGATGTCCTTGGTCACAAACCCGTTTTCGAGCGTCCACTGCACGGCTTCGCGGATCACCCGGGCTTCCTGGTGCCATTCAAAATGGTCCAGCATCATGGCGGCAGAAAGGATGGATCCAAGGGGATTGGCAATGTCCTTGCCGGCTGCCTGCGGGTAAGAACCGTGAATGGGTTCAAACAGGGCGGCGCCTTTGCCGATGCTGGCCGACGGCAGCAAGCCCAGCGAACCGCTGATCACGCTGGCCTCATCACTCAGGATATCCCCGAACATGTTTTCCGTAAGCATTACGTCAAACTGTTTTGGGTTGAGGATGATCTGCATGGCGGCATTGTCCACAAAAAGGAAATCCACAGCTACGTCCGGGTACTGGACGGCGAGTTCCTGCACTACTTTTCTCCAGAGCCTGGAGGTTTCCAGCACGTTGGCCTTATCCACCAACGTTAGTTTTTTTCTGCGTAGCTGTGCTTTCCGGAAAGCAAGGTGCGCGATGCGTTCAATTTCGTCGCGCTGATACGTGCATTCGTCAGAGGCCAAAGACTTATCGGCGCTGAGTTCTTTTTTCCCGAAATAAATACCTCCTGTCAGTTCGCGGAAAATGATGAAATCAACGTCTTCAATATTTTTTGTTTTGAGAGGTGAGAGGTGCTGGAGGGCGGGGTAGGTGTTGATGGGCCGGATATTGGCGAACAGTTGTAACGACTTCCGCAGTTTGAGCAGGCCCTGCTCCGGTCTTACTTTGGCGGAGGGGTCGTTATCATACTTTGGATGGCCGATGGCGCCAAACAGGATGGCGTCGCTGTTGAGTGCGGCTTCAATGGTTTCGTCGGGAAGGGGGTTGCCGGTTTTGTCGATGGCATCCGCGCCCATCAGGCAATAAGTATAATGAAAATGCCGTCCATAGCGACTGCCGATGGAGTCAAGCACCTTCAGCGACTGTCTCGTTACCTCCGGGCCGATGCCATCGCCTTCTATCACGACGATGTTTTTTGCAGGGAGGGATTGTTGATCGTGTGCCATATCAGAATGCAAGGTTTATAATTTTCGTGCTGCCTGCGGCTCAATGCAGCGAGGCTTCAAAGGCTTCTATTTCGTTGCGAATACTCAATAAGTAATCAATATCGTCGTACCCGTTCAGCAAACAGGTTTTTTTATAATGGGTGATGTCAAAACGCTCCGAGGGGTTTTGTTTGCCGTCCAGCAACCGGATCGTCTGTTCCGGCAGGTTTACTTCCAGCTCCACAGCGGGGTTGGCTTCAACGGCCCTGAAAACTTCCTGCAGGAACCCATCACTCACGGTAACGGGCAGCAGAAAATTATTCAGCGCATTGTTTTTAAATATATCCGCAAAAAAACTGCTCACCACCACGTCAAACCCATGATCCTTGATGGCCCAGGCTGCATGTTCTCTCGAGGAGCCACAACCGAAATTCTTGGCGGCTACCAGGATCTTACCGTGGTAAGCCGGGTTGTTCAGGATAAAATCTTTTTTGGGTTTGTTTTCGTCGTCATTTTCATAGCGCCAGTCGCGGAACAGGTTTTTTCCAAATCCTTCCCGGCTGGTGGCTTTTAAAAACCGCGCGGGGATGATCTGGTCGGTATCCACATTTTCTATATCAATGGGTACCGCGGTGGATCTTACTATATTGATTTGTTTGCTCATATTTTTTCCGTCCTTACTCAGCGTTTATAATACATGATCAGCGATGCTTTCGCGATGGTGTTGAAATGCAGGTTGAATCCTACAATGGCTGGGGTGGCGGTTTTATCCAGTCCCAGCTTGTCCACCTTCAGCGCATATACGGTAATGATATAGG
>DATJYH010000507.1:0-6209 GCA_035499675.1 Puia sp. | reverse complement strand
AGCGGGCCCATTTCGCTGGATGATTACTTACGTAAGCATCCAAGGTAATACACCAGGGTCATGAAACTGTTACTGGTATTGAATATATACCGGCTGTGGTTTTAGCCGCAACACCTCTTCCGGGGTGAGCATCCTGCTCTTGGCTTCCCTGAAATCATTTTTGTAGAAGAGTTTGAAGCCGGTGAACTGAACGGGCTCTTTATAGATGAAGTCGCGATAGGTGGTGAGCTTTTTGGATTGCACACCCCAGCCATCCATGTCCATCACAATCTGCACTTCCGGCCTTTTTTCTATGTTCCGGTAGTTGGTGACCATGGCCTGGGTAAACCGGTGAACAACCAGGACCTTCGGTGGCAGTTGATTGACTTTTACAAGATTCACGAGATAATTGCTGACAAAATTGATGTCGGCTGCATCCATCGTACCAATGACCGTACCCGGGCGCTTATCGGTTTTCATGGAGAATTCAGGATCTATTCCGAGATGCACCTGGGGCATTTTTAGATATTTTTCCAACTGGGGAATTTCCTGCTGAACTGTACTCTTTCCTACCTGGACGTCGAGGAATACGATGGCGTTGATCTCTGCAGCCATTTTCAGTACCGAATCGATCTGTTTGAATGGCATGCGAAGCCTGTATTTTCCGTCCTTGCCGGGAGCCCCCTGGGCGGTAACGGCGATATAATGGAGCGCCGGTTGAACAGCTGTGGTAGAATCAGCAGCTTCCCATTTCTTTACATCGGCCATCAGCCTTTTGAGCATCTCAGGTCCGGGGTATTCGCCGAGTACACCCATATTCTTCGAATAAAGGTTTCCGTAATAGGCAACAATTCTTTTGAAGGGTAGAATGGCTCCCGCGTTGGGATAGGCAGTTTTAACAGGCCAGCGGCCGGATGAATCTCCATTGGTGATGCGCAGCATCTTTTCGTTGTAGAGCAGGGTGTCTAATACAGGGGCGGCTTTTTTGGCAAGTGAATCTTCATTTCCACCCTTAGATTCTGCAGAAAGCACGTTCCTGCTGTCGTCCGGAACGCGATTGCCGGTACTGCGAACGGCATACAAAACGCCTATTAAAACAACTACCAGGCTGATGATAAAAAAAGCGAAATATTTCTTGTTGATACCAAGCCGGTATTCAGTCTTCTCAGGGCTTTGCATAGAGTCTGACATTATAATGTGCAATGGGTTACGATGATTTCATCCAAGAACGCAACAGGGGCTGTTTTATTATCCTGTAATTGTTTGCTGTCCGCTGCCGCATCAGCAACCGCCTGAAAACAACACAACATCTCCTTAAGCAGGGAATTCAGCCGGAGCAGCGCCGGTCTTGGATGGTTTACCGAACAAAGATACGGCCGGCATCACACTAAACGATGATTTGATGCAAAAGATTTTTGTTTTTCGGATAGGCAGGCATGAATTAACATTTTCTTGAACACTGTGCAAAAAAAATATTTTTGATATTTAAAGTCTACTAATTTTGTAGACTAATTAAAACCACCTAGTTTTGTTCATGAACGACCGAACAACCACGAAAACGGCAGGTTTCATTTACCAAAAATTCTGCTTTATGCAACACTACATCATGGCAATGGCGATACCAGTCTTTGTGCTGTTCATTTCCCTGGAATATTTTGTTGCACGGAAAAAAGGTTTGCATTATTTCAACGAGCATGAAACCGTGGCCAACCTCAGCATTGGAATTGCAGAACGACTGTTGGATGTATTCACGGCCGGTTTATTTTTTTACCTGTACGACCACCTGCAAAAGCATTATGGCCTATTCAGCATACATCCGGGTCTTCCCATGTGGTTGTTATTGTTGGTGGCAACTGATTTTATCTGGTACTGGTACCACCGGCTGGCTCATGAGATCAATCTTTTCTGGTCGGTTCATATCGTGCATCATCAAAGCGAGGATTTCAACTATTCCGTTTCGGCGCGCATTACTATATTTCAGGCCTTTGTCAGAACAGCATTCTGGTCTGTTTTGCCGGTGATAGGATTTCCGGCCGGAATGATTACCAGCATTTTGCTGGTTCACGGGCTATATCCTTTTTTTATTCATACCCGTTTGGTGGGAAAACTGGGCATCCTGGAATATATACTGGTAACCCCCTCCCATCACCGGGTACATCATGCAAGCAATGAGAAATACCTCGACCGGAATTATGGCGATGTGTTTATCATCTGGGACAAATTGTTTGGCACATTTCAGAAAGAGGAAGATGAGGAACCCATTGTGTACGGACTTACCCAACCATTGAAAAGCTATAGCTTTTTGTGGCAACATGTTCATTTCCTGGTGGAGCTTTTTTACGATGCGAACGCCAAACCCGGCTGGCGTGAAAAACTACGGGTATTGTTTGGCAGACCGCGGTCTGTGCAACCAGTTGCCAGGGAAAAAGCCGAGCGGCTCTGCAGTATAAGGCACAGCAACCGGCCAATGGGCAAACCACTGAACCGTTATGTGCTGTGGCAACTGGGTGCCACCATCACAGCTCTTTTTCTCTTTATACTTTTTTCGGATCGTAATTCATTGTTGCAACAGGTGCTCATCAGTTGTCTTTTGCTGGTAACGCTGGTGAACTGTGGTGCAATCATGGAGCAGAAGAGCTGGATATCGTACCTCGAATGCAGCAGACTGGCGCTAGCGGCGTGCAGTCTTTTGATCCTCTCGCCCAGCCTTTGGCTGCTGCTGGTACTCTTGTTCCTGGCTGCGCTGATCTTTTACTACTACCCATTCCTGCAGGTTTATTACCTGAAACGCGTGTATGCATCGACCGTACCCTAGGTGTATGAGTTACGTGGCCGAGCGGCGAGGCGGAGGCTGGCAAGGCCTTCTACGATGGTTCGAATCCATCCGTAACTGCAGCATAGTTTTTTTTTGGCAAGCAATCATTGGTTCGACCGGTGTTTCTACACCGGTTCTTTATTGGGGCTGACAGCAAGCAGTCCCGGCCGTCGCAATTCACCCCGAAATTGTCGTGTATGCCACCTTATTTTTCACCGTTTTCTACACTACTTTGCAGGGTTGCTGTCAAAAAACTCACTAAAAAACACCGATGGAAAACAAAAAAACTTCTTCAAAGCCCATGCGCTGGACGGGCCTTATCATCAGCATTCTCTGCATCCTCTTTTTATTGCAGGATGCCATCATGAAAGTGATCAAGGCAAAACCTTCCATGGAAGGAAGTGTACAATTGGGCTGGCCTGAAAGTGCCGTGCAGGGCACAGGCATCCTCCTGTTGTTTTGCACACTGTTGTACATCATTCCCCGAACAGCGGTATTGGGCGCCATCTTACTTTCGGCTTACCTGGGCGGCGCTACGGCCATTATGCTGCGTGCGGATATGCCCGGGCACCCCTATTTGTTTCCGGTAATATTTGGCATACTGGTGTGGGCAGGCTTGTTTTTGAGAGACGGACAACTACGGTTATTGGTCCCCCTGAAGTCATTGTAAACTCACGCAGTCCTCAAACTTGCCACCGGGTTTGCCAATGCTGCCCTGATGGCCTGGTAACTGATCGTGATCACGGCAATCAGCATGGAAAACATGCCCGTGATCAGGAATATCCACCAACTTATGTTGACGCGATAGGTATATTGCTCCAGCCAGGCATGCATAGCCCACCAGGCCAGTGGCGATGCGACCAGGAACGATATAAGTACCAGCTTCAAAAAATCGCCCGACAGCAGAGCGGCAATACGGGCCGCTGACGCGCCCAGTACTTTTCTTACCCCGATTTCCTTGATTCGGTTTTCTGCGCTGTAGGCAGCCAGTGCAAACAAACCCAGGCAGGAAATGAGGATTGCAAGTCCCCCGAAAATTCCCGCCTGGATCCCGATGCGTCGCTCTCCCTCCATTTTTTCCGCGTCGGCTTCGTCAACAAACCTGTAGATGAAAGGATATTCCGGGTTGTATTTTTTGAAAATAGATTCAACTTTTTTAATGTTGTCGGCAATCGAATATTTTTTGTTCATCCTGAAACTGATAACGCCAAACCAGTTTTTCGGACCCTGGATGATGATCGGTTGAACTTTGAAAAGCGGTGAACCCGGAACAAAATCCTTCACTGTGCCCACTACGGTCCAGTTGCCCTGTTTACTGCTGATGATTTGTCCCACCGGGTGATCAAAGCCCATTGTCTTTACGGCGGATTCTGTCAACAATACGGCCGTAGAATCGGTTGGGTAAAGATCCGTGTTGATCGACCTGCCGGAGGTTAATCTCATTCCCATTGTTTCCAGGAAATCATTATCGGCATGGAATTCTTCAAAAAAGGTTTGAACACGTGGATTCTTACCCTGCCAGCTATAACTGTCATCCGCCTGCCAGGAATAAGTAATGGGCGAGTTTGATCTAGTTACCGAAATGGCGGCGCCGCTGGCCAACATGTCGTGTTTGATGAGTGGATATTTTTTATTGACGTCCCCTTTTACATACACGAATGCAAGGTTATCCCTGTTATATCCCGGGTCCCTCCTGCTGCCAAATTCAATTTGCCGGTAGATGATAATCGTACAGATAATAAAAATGATGGCAAAACTAAACTGCAGTACGACCAGCAATTTCCGGATATTGACCAGGCTGTATGCTGTTTTAAAGGTGCCCTTGAGCACAGCAATTGGGCGAAAGGTAGAAAGGTACAACGCCGGGTAGCTCCCCGCCAGAAGCCCGGTAAAAAGCACAAACCCCAGCAAGGCCAGCCAGAAATAAGGATCACCGTAGGGAACAAACAGTTCTTTCCAGGAGAGCCAGCTGAATCCCCTGATGGTCAGTTGAACCAGCACCAGGCTGATGATTCCTGCCATGCAGGCAATCATAACCGATTCCCCGAGGAACCGCAGGACGATGGACATTTTCCGTGCTCCCACCACTTTGCGGATCCCCACTTCTCGTGCACGCTTTATACTGCGCGCTGTACTCAGGTTCATATAATTGATACAGGCAATCAGCAAAATGAAGACAGCAACCAGCGTGAACAACCGGACAATTTCGATTTCCCCGCCGGCAATTTTTCCATTTTCAAACCTTGAGTACAAATGCCATTTTATAAGCGGGTGTAAAAACAATTCACTGGTACTGCCGGGCACACGCTTTTTGAGGATGTCCCTTAAACGTTGATTCATGGCCGTTTCGGTTATGCCGGATTTGAGCATGACAATTGTAAAGGTGCCATTTTCGGACCAGCTCGGATTGTCCCAGCCCACCTCTTTTTTGTAGGTCCATGGAACCAGGTATTCAAAGTCGAACTTGGTATTATTCGGCAGATCCTTCAGTATCCCCCCTATTGTAAAATAGGCATTGCTGTCTATCCTGATCACTTTACCCATGGCATCTTCGCCGGGAAAAATCTTCCTGGCGAACTTTTCGGTTACAACCATCGATCGCGGGGAGTTTAACACCGTTCCCACATTTCCCCTGATTAGCGGGAAACTAAACATTTTTAAAAAACCCGGATCCGTCATCATGCCGGAAGCTTCAAAATGTTTGTCGCCCACCGTCAGTACAAAAGGTCCTACACCGTTGATCCTTGCTGTTTGTTCTATTTGCGGATAGCTGGATTTAATCTCGGTCGACAAGGGCGACGGGATACCGGGTGAGCATTCAATTTTGCCGTTATAAGTTGTCCTGTTAAAAATTATATAGATACGGTCTTTATTTTCATGAAACTGCTCAATGCTCAAATCATTCTGCACCCATAGCAGGATGAGGATGGCGGCGGCCATCCCGATGGCCAGTCCTGAAATATTGATCAATGAAAAACTTTTGTGGCGCACCAGGTTGCGAAAAGCCACCTTAAAATAGTTCGCGAGTATACCATTTTGTGGAAAAAGACGGAGCAAATGAGCAGGTTTTTGCCAAAATCGCCACCTGGCCGGAGCTTCCCTGCTTTCATCCCTGGATTGCTGTTCACGCAGGCGTTCTATATGACGTGAATAGGCATGTTCAACTTCCTCCTGGCTATACGGAACGGTGGATGTCCACAGTTCGGTCATGGTTTCCATAAAATACTGGATTTCCGGATTCTCCTGTAAGCGTTGTTGCAGCTCCAGCAATTCTTTTTCAGAGGCTTCGCCCGAGAGTCGTTTCCCGATTAAGCGCCAGATACGATCAGAATTTTTCATGTATTGAGGTCGTTGGTTGTTAAGTAGATTGGCCGATCCCGGGTGGTCCCGGGTCAATCAGCAGCCACAAATGCGA
>DATJYH010000506.1:0-17830 GCA_035499675.1 Puia sp. | reverse complement strand
AAAAATCAACTGGCATTTGCTGGTAAATATTCCAAAACCCGTTGGCGAAACAGGCGGAGGCATTGCCAATGCCCTGCTTGGAAGTGCCATCATCATACTCGTGGCAACGATCATCGCTTTGCCGATCGGTATCTTTTGCGGTATTTATCTTGCCGAAAACAAAAAAAGCCGCCTGGCCTATTGGTGTCGACTTTGTGTGGACATCCTGCAGGGCGTGCCTTCAATCGTAGTGGGGATTGTCGCCTACTTCTGGCTGGTAAAACCACTGGGTAGTTTTTCCGCTTTGTCGGGGAGCGCCGCGCTGGCCATTATGATGCTCCCGATTATTATCCGGTCCACGGAAGAAACCCTCCTGTTGCTGCCCGATTCCCTGAAAGAAGCTGCATTTGCGCTCGGCATGCCCTTTCACCGTGTTATTTTCAAGGTGATCGTGCCCTGCGGGATCAGTGGGATCCTGTCTGGTGTAATATTGTCGGTGGCCAGGATCGCCGGTGAAACCGCTCCACTGCTCTTTACGGCGTTTGGGAATCCTTACCTTACGGTGAATATCACCAAACCCATGCAGAGCCTGCCCCTGCTCGTGTACAATTATGCCACCAGTCCCTACAACGACTGGCACGACCTGGCTTGGGGAGCTTCACTCATATTGCTGGCGTTTGTCCTGTTCCTTAATATATTTACTAAGCTGATTACACAACGATGGAAAGTACAATTATAAGATCGATCAATTACAATGCGTATTTCGGCAGCAATCATGTAGTGAAGAACGTCAACATCGAAATTCCCAAGAACCATACCATTGCTGTAATGGGACCCTCGGGTTGCGGTAAGACCACCTTTTTGCGGGGTATCAACCGCATGCATGAACTGATTCCCAATGCCACCGCATCCGGACAGATCATGCTGAACAACGAGGATGTGATGGCGATGCATCCCATCATGGTACGCCTGAAGATCGGCATGGTATTCCAGCGCCCCAACCCGTTTCCCAATCTTAGTATATACGACAATGTGATAGCCGGGTACAAACTCAACGGCATCAGCCTGCCAAAGGCGGAGAAGGACAAGATCGTGGAGGACTCGTTGAGCCGTGTGGCGCTCTGGAAGGAAGTTCGGGACTCCCTGACCAAACGGGGTACCTTCTTATCCGGCGGACAGCAACAACGTCTCTGTATTGCCAGGGCAGTGGCCATGCAGCCGGAAGTGCTGCTTTTTGACGAACCCACTTCGGCCCTGGACCCCATTTCTACGTCCACGGTGGAAGAACTTTTCCATGATCTCAAAAAGAACTACACGCTCATCATTGTTACGCACAACATGCAACAGGCAGCCAGGGTGAGCGACCGTACTGCTTTTTTTTATCTTGGGGAGCTGGTGGAATACGACGATACCAAAAAAATGTTTACCAACCCGAAAGACCAGAGAACACAGAATTATATTACCGGCCGGTTCAGTTAACCGTAGAAAACGGGGAACCGTACTAATACATACACGATATGACACAATTAGAAATTGAACTACAACTTTTAAAGACTGAAGTGCTTAACATGTGGAACCTGGTCCGTTCCCAGCTGGTCAAAGCCAAAACGTCATTGGTGGAGTTCGATAAGGACCTTGCCCGGGAAGTGGTGCTCAAGGAAAGAAGGGTGAATGGGGCCGAGTTGAAAATTGACCGCGACTGTGAAAATATTTTTGCGTTGCTGACGCCGGTGGCAGTGGATCTCCGATTTGTGCTGGCTGTATTGAAGATAAACTCCAACCTGGAACGGATCGGGGATATCGCTGAAGGCATTGCCAAACACATCATACTCGCCGAACATCCCTTCAAGGCTGAACTGCTGGAAACAAGTGGGCTGATTGAAATGTACGATGAAGGGATCCGCATGCTCGAAGATACCCTGGTGGCTTTTGAAAATGAAGATGGCATCCTGGCCAGGAGTGTTTTTAAAAAGGATGAAGTGCTGGATGAGATCAATGAAAGCGCCAACAAGGTGATCGTGGATTACTTAAAGAACCGTCCCGATGACGTTGTCCAGGCATTGTATATTCACTCCATCATCCGGAAACTGGAGCGGGTGGGTGACCAGTCCAAGAATATCGCCGAAGAGATCATTTTTTATGTGGAAGCCAAGGTTCTCAAGCACAAACATACTCACTAGGCAGCGCTGATTTTTGCAGTATAATGGCAACCTTCCCCGGAAATATCGCCCGCAGTCATTGCCATTTTTCCAGTCCTTTCACTGAGCTTTCTGCTGCAAGCATAATTTTATCTTAACGATTCTGTAAACATCGCATAACACGGCTGCTCTATCTTGCATGCGATCCGGTAAACGATGGGGAATCGTCCACCGGGCGGTTCCTGTTCCTATAGCGTTTTGTTTCGAATGGTTTTCTAAAATAAGAGTAGAATTTTCTCATCAATTCGCCACTTCATTTCCATGACGGTGGCTTTTTTTATTGTAACAATTCGTCTGCCATCGGCTTCTTGTCTCAGATTGCCGGACTTGTGAGAACATATAAAACACGGAAGTTTCTGCCGGGCGACTGAATCGTCGCTCCCGTAAAGAATGGGAGATGAAATGTTGTTAAAAAACCAATTCCGGGTACAACAGGTCCAGTTCGTATTTTTTGCGATCCCTGCTGCAATGATGCATCAGGAAACTTACGATGGATTCCGTGGAGTGATCAGGTTGGAGCCAGATCTTTTTCCTTTGCTCCATCCAGTTGTTGAAAATAGCCTCAAACCCCGGTTCCAGCGAATCCAGTTTTAGTACGCCCAATTTTTCGAGGGCCGCTGCATTACAGTATTGTTCATACTGCCCTTTGATGGGAATGACCATTAGTTTCTTCCCAAGATACAAGGCCTCGGCAGGCGTTTCAAAACCGGCACCCGTAATGATTCCCCGGCAATTGATGAGGCTCTTGTTAAAAGCCGATTTGCTCACGGGAATGAAAAGGATATTTCCGTCCTGCACCGGTTTGCTTACTTCTTTGGAAAAGACCTGGAAACGCGCATCCCGGATGGGCGCAAAATGTTTCTTAAGTTGATGGTCACTGTAGGAGGAGAGATAGACGGTAATGTATCCATGATCTTCCGGCTCCGCCTGGAGTATTTCCTTTTTGATAACGGGAGGAAGGATGAAGTCATCGTACGACTTAAAATGCAGACCAATGTATTGTGTAGCGCGGCCGTAGTTCCTGAGGATCCATTCACCCAGCCGGTCTTTTTTGGCAGGACGGGGTGTTTTCTCCGATCGGAAACTGGCCTGGTGTCCGAAGTTGACGGAAGGCACTTTCTTCAAGGCGCAGGCCAGTGAGGTGATGCATTCAAAATCGTTGAGCACCAGGTCATATTTTTCAACGGGAAGTTCTCTCACTTCCCTGGCCAGTCGAAGGGGCGCAAATTTGCGAATGGTGCCAGGGTAGTCCAGCCCGCCACCCGAATTGTAAAAAAGGCAAAGGCCCTGGCTCCTGTATTTTACCGGTGCATCGAGTTCAAGACTGCTGTTGGCACCACTCAGGAAAATATCTGTTTTCCCGTATCGTTCGAGGTAAGGAAGAATTTCCATGGCCCTGCTGATATGACCATTACCGGTAGCCTGTACTGCATATAAAATTTTCATAGTTGTTTATTAAATAGCCAGGGAGTTGATATAAAAGTTGATATCGTCGGTCATCACGGTAACGGGGGTCCTGTTCTCCTTTGCCACAGTTACCGGGAATTTCTTTTCATCGTACGCGTAGATGTTCCACTCGTTTTGGGAATACTCAAGAGCGGTCAGGTGCTCTACCCAGTCGCCGGAGTTTAGGTAGGTAACACTTCCTTCACTGGTCTCCACAATTCTTTTTTGCGGCTGATGAATATGACCACAGATGACGTAATCATATTTTTTGCCGATGGCCAATTCCGCGGCGATTTGCTCAAAGTCGTTGATCTTGCTTACGGCTTTGTTCACACCTGCCATCACTTTTTTGGAAATGGAAACCCGTTCGCGACCCATAGAACGTAAAATGAAATTGACAAAGCGATTGAAAAGGATGAGTATGCCGTATCCGCTGCTGCCCAGTTTCGCCAGGACCTTGGCCCCGCCCTTGGTGGTATTGTCAAACACATCGCCGTGAAAGATCCAGGTCATTTTGTGGTCGATTTCCAGCACCAGTTTATCAGTGAGCGTAAAATTGCCCATCTGAATATCCGAATACCTTCGCATCACTTCATCATGGTTGCCCGTAATATAAAATACACGGGTGCCCTGGGCAATGAAATTCATGATCTCTTTGATCACCATCATGTGCGCGGTGGGAAAATACCTTTTGCTGAATTGCCAGGCGTCGATGATATCACCATTCAGGATGAGAATGTTCGGGGAGATACTTTTCAGATAGTTAACCAGTTCCCGGGCTCTGCAACCGTAGGTACCAAGATGAACATCAGAGATAACAGCTACATCAAGGGGACGTCTTTCCATGTTAAATGGTTTTTCAAAGTTCCAAACAGGGTATTACTCCAGTTTTACTGACTTGTTAACAAATTGTGGTATTTGTGTAACGGTAATATTAACAATGCGTTGAAGATTTGCCCGCCACATCAGGGGTGGAGCGCGGTATTCAGTAGTCGTGCGCATTGCATTTAATGATAAATTGCGCCAGCAAAAGAAGGAACCATATGAGCGAAGAACTCATTCTTTTATTAGGTGATAAGATCAGGTCAAAGAGACAGCAGCAGAACGTTACACTGGAACAACTGGCCGGCAAGGCAGGCGTAAGCAAGGGATTGATTTCGCAGATCGAAAACAACCGGACCGTTCCATCCCTGCCGGTTTTATTCAATATCATTCATTCACTTGGGGAGGATCTCAAGACTTTTTTTGAAGACATGCACGAGGATGTCAATAATAAAAAGGTATTGATCATCCGGAAGGGAGAGGAGAAAGCTTTCAGCAAGGAGCCGGTTAAGGGATTCAGCTACAAACGCATACTGGCAAAGGGCATTGCCTCGCAAACAGTGGATGTGGCCCTGCTGGAACTAAAAAAGGGTGCAGGCCGCAAGCAAATGATACAAACCGATGCATTTGAATGCAAGTATATATTAAAAGGAAAAATTGAATATCAGGTAAAGAAAGAAAAATTTATTCTCAATCCCGGTGACACGCTTTTCTTCGACGGCCGGGCCGAGCACCGGTTAAAAAACATCGGCAACAGCAACGCGCTCATCCTCATCGTTTATTTATTCTGACCTTCTTTTAGCAATCAATGTTTTATATATATCAGGCGTATGTCACCTGCGACATGCGCCTGACTTTTTTTGTATGCTTCTCACGCTTCTCCCTGAAAACCAGCAATTCCGATGTTTTATAAATACTGAACACGGGTTTAGTATTTATTAACTGTAAATAATATTTACTTAAAGTTGAGCTAACCTTCGCTTCACATTGCCACATTACTTTCGGGCTCCTATTATCAGCAAACAAACCAAAACAGCTTTCTTATGAACACAAGATTTACCCGCGCAGCCATATACATCATGGCGGTGTTGTTATTGCCAATTTTCTCCCTGGCACAGAAAGTGATCAATGGTCGGGTGTTGTCCAGCGCCGACCAGTCCCCCGTTCCGGGTGTGTCGGTGGTGGTGAAGGGGTCCAGGGCGGGAACCTCTACGGGCTTGGACGGACTTTTTTCCATTAAAGCCAAAGAAGGGGATGTATTGGTATTTACCGGCATCGGGATTACCAGGCAGGAGCTAACGGTGGGCGCCGAAGCATCCGTGGTGGTGACCGTGGTGGCCAACAGTAAGAACCTGAATGAAGTGGTGGTCACGGCTACGGGGATCAAAAAAGAATCCAAACGCCTGGGCTACGCGGTGCAAACCATCGATGCGGCTCCACTGACGATTGCCCGCGAGGCGGACCCGGTCAATTCCCTGAAAGGAAATGTGGCAGGCCTGGAGATCAACATCACACCGGAACTTGGTCACTCGCCGGATGTTATCATGCGGGGTGAAAATGACCAGAACGACCGTCCCATGTTCGTGGTAGACGGCGTTCCCATCAGTTCAGATACTTATAATATCAACCCCGATGATATTGAAACCTTCACCGTATTAAAAGGACCCATGGCAGCCGCTCTTTATGGTTTCCAGGGGAAGAATGGTGCCATTATCATCAGCACCAAAAAAGGAACCAAAAGCAAAAAAGGATTGGCCATTACTTTCAACTCCACTACCCAGTTTAATAAAGGATTTATAGCCATTCCGAAATACCAGGACACATATGGCCCCGGCGATAACGGTAAATATGCATTTGGCGGTGGAGGTTCCAGTGCTGCTTCTTATTTTGGTAGCGGTGCGGTTGGCGTAGGGATCAATGACTATGACTATGATATCTGGGGGCCGCAATTCAGGGGCCAGTTGTTGCCACAATATGATGGCGCCTACGACCCCACGCAAAACTATACCACTACTTTTGCCGATGGAAGTACCTACCAGGGCCACGTGCAACCCACTCCCTGGGTAGCAAGGGGCAAGGATAACCTGAGGAAATTTATCCAAACGGGGCTGCTCTCCACCAATAGCATTTCCCTGGGATCTTCCTCGGAAAAAAACGACCTCCACATTTCCTTTGGAAATACTTATCAGAAAGGGATCGTGCCCAACACGCAAATGAACAACTTTAACTTCGCCGGGAGTATCGTTCATCGGTTCGACAAAAACTGGAGCTTTACCACTTACATCAACTACAGCCGGCAATCGACACCCAATGTGCCGGATGTCAACTACGGACCCAACAGCATCATCTACAATATCATCATCTGGGGCGGTGCAGACTGGGCCATGAGCGATATGCGGAATTACTGGCAACCGGGCAAAACAGGTATCCAAGAGAAATATGAAGAGTACTACCGGTACAATAACCCCTACTTCATGTCGTATGAGTGGCTGAGAGGTCATTATCAGAATAACGTATACGGCTATGCGTCATTGAACTACAAGCTAAACGAGAATTTCGATTTCATGCTCAGACCCAGCCTAACCACCTACGACATGTTCAATTCGGAAAAAATGCCCTATTCGGCCGGCGTGTACGGAAGGCCGTTGCACCAGGGAGACTACCGTGAAGACAGAAGATCGCTGTTTGAAACCAATACAGAGCTGCAGGCCAGGTATCATAAAAGTGCAATTGCCGGATTCCTCGATCTGCAGGTGCTGGCAGGGGGAAATGCCAGGAACTTTAATTTCAATTCTGACTTTGAGTCCACGAACTACTTAAATGTACCCGGTATCTATTCCTTCTCCAACTCGCTGAATCCACTGACGGGCAGCAGCTTCAGGTCCAGCATGCTGGTGATGAGTGCTTATTATGCCGTGGACCTTGGATATAAGTCCTATATAACAGCTGACATCACGGGCAGGGTGGATAAGTCATCCAGTTTGCCGTCCAATACCAACAGTTATTTCTACCCTTCTTTCAACCTGGCTACCGTCGTCTCTGACTACGTAAACATGCCAAAGGCCATTTCTTTCCTGAAGTTTCGTGCATCCTATGCGGAAAGCAAAAGCGGCGGAACCAATGCGTTGTTTTCTCCTAATGTGAGCGCTACGCCGGCTGGTGGCTATGGATATACCTGGTATTCTCCCTATGGAGGACCTGCGTACCAGTTCTCCCAGACCTATTCCCTGGCACCTACCTATACCAACCAGAACAGTGCAACATTTACCACGCAAACCGTTAACCCCAATATATTTACTGCCGACAGACAAGCCACTGAGTTTGGCATGGATATCAGGTTCCTGAACAATAAGATTGGATTGGATGTAACAAGGTATCATTATAAAAATACCGGGATCGTCAACCAGTTCACTTCAAATTCATCGGGTTATGGATCATATCTCACTAACGGCAATACCTATACCAACGACGGATGGGAAGTAGTATTGAACGGGCGCCCGTTCACCAATCCCCGGGGATTCAGCTGGAATTTTATCATCAATTATTCAACCTATGTAAGAAAATGGGTGGATGATGCGAACCCCGACAGCTGGCAGCATAATGGTACAAGGATAGACCTGCTTTACGGAGATGGGTTTGTAAGAACACCGGATGGAAAAATGGTGATTGATCAAACCTCGGGTGTTTACCTGCGCTATACTGACCTCGGGTCTTCTGCCCAGAGGATTTATGGTCATGCTGATCCGGACTGGCAATGGGGGATTGTCAACAACCTGAGTTACAAAAATTTCAACCTGAGGTTTCAGTTTGATGGAATTGTTGGCGGTACCATTGCTGACTACGTAAGGCAGAAGACATTGCAGGGCGGGCGCCACATTGAATCGGCGGAAGGAGCACTGGGTGCTGCCAGGCCCTCTGATGAAGCAAATATCCCCGCTTATACCGGGATAGGCGTAAACCTGACGGGGAATCCCATCCAATTGGATCCTGTAAACGGGAACATCATCAACATGAAGGACCTGACTCAACAAACAAACACAACCAAGAGCCTTGTTCAACCCTTTGTATACAATGCAGCTTCCATTCCGGACCTGATCATGATCAGCAAGACGTATGTGAAGCTGAGAGAGGTGGCGATAACCTATAAATTCGACGATCAACTTTTTGGAAAGAAATCAGTTATCCAGGCGGCTTCTATTTCATTGGTTGGCAGAAACCTGTTGTATTTCTTTCCCAGCAAGTATAAAGACCTGGATGTGGACCAGTATACCCAGAACAGTGTAACATCCGGGCAATATGCCAATAACAGTTATGCCGGCCTCCAAACGCCAACCACCCGGAGTTATGGCTTTAACCTGAACCTTTCATTCTAACACCGACAAAACAAAAAAATATGAAACAGGCAACACATCTCATTTTATTATTTGCAACGGTGCTTTTGTCGGCTTCATGCACCAAGCAAATCCAGGACAAACAGGCCGATCCCAACCGCCCCACCAGTGTTCCACCCAGCCTGATATTAGGCTCGGTATTGACCGATATGTCCGGTTCCACAGGGTCGGGGAGCACGGGCAGCCTCGGCGGTGTCAACTCCTGGGACTTAGTACAGCAATGGAACCAATATCATTGTCAGAATTACAACTACTATGGCAATAACATTTATTCCTGGACAACATCAGGCATAAATTCAGATGGCTCCAGTCCCGGTCCCTTCAACTGCTATCTCGTGCTGCAGAACGTCATCCAGATGGAGAAAGAGGTCACTACCAGGGGGGGCGCTGCGGTAAACCCGTATGAGGCCGTGGGAAGGTTTATCGAGGCCTATTATTTCTATAATCTCACTTCGTTATATGGAGACATCCCGCAGGCGGAAGCATTGGAAGCACCCAAGAATTCGACACCTGCCTACACTCCGCAGGAACAGGTTTTTCTCTACGTGCTCAATCAACTTGATAGTGCCAATTCAGATTTAGCCAGCCTGATTGCAAGCAGTGACAATTCTTTGTCTACTACCCAAGACATTTACTATGGCGGCGACCTGACCAAATGGCAAAAGCTGGTCAATACTTTTAAGCTTCGTGTGCTGATTGCGCTGAGTAATAAAGCCGGCGATGCCACGCTGAATGTTCCCGCACAATTTGCCAATATCATCAGCAATCCTTCAAAGTATCCCATCTTTGGAAGCGAAGCTGACGATTTTCAGTTTGTATATAATCCCGGCGGTGCCAATGCCTACAGCACCTATCCATTCAACCCGAGCAATTTCGGCTCCATTGCAGCCCGTTTTAATATGGCGTATACCTATGTAAATACCATGACCACCCTGAATGATCCCCGTGTGTTTGTTACCTGCGAGCCCGCCTGGGCAGTTGTGGGAAGCGATACCGCACACCCGGCCCAATTCAAATACTTCGTGGGTGCCAGCACGGGTGAAGCGCTCGGTACCATGTATGCCAACGCCAGCGCAGGATTGTATTCTTTTATCAACCGGAAAAGATATTATTCTGATTTTACCGGGGAGCCTAATGTATTAGTAGGATACAAGGAAATGTGCTTCAATATTGCAGAAGCAATCGAAAGAGGATGGATCCCGGGCAACGCCGAAACCTGGTACAAGACAGGGATGACCACATCATTTGCCTTCTATGGCATTGATGTTACCCAACCTGGCTTTACCGCTTATTTCCTTCCTCCGGGAGCCAATTCCGTTGCCCAGGTTGCACCTTACCCGGTCAGTTTTGATTTTACAACATATTATGCCCAGCCTACGGTACAGCTTTCCGCAACCCAGGCTGTTGCCATTGACCAGATCGTGCTTCAGAAATACATCGCCTGCTTCCAGAATTCGGGCTACGAGGGATATTACAATTACCGCAGAACCGGGGTCCCCGTTTTCCAGGGCGGCAGTGGTGTGGGCAACAACGGGGTTATTCCACTGCGCTGGGCCTACCCGGTTTCTGAACAGTCTCAAAATAAAAAGAACTGGAGCGCAGCGCTGGCCAACCAGCAATTTTCGGCCGATGATCTCAACCAGACCATGTGGTTGCTCAAATGATTTTCTTTGATGTTTTGTTGTTAACCAGGCAAAACCTGTACAGGTTTTGCCTTTTATAAAATTTTCAGGATCGTTGGTCTTCGCCGGGATGGACAGGGTAATATTTCATCTCTTGTTAATGGATAGTTTGCGACTGAGGCTGGCAATTGCCTTAACTTGTATTGCTTTTTCACAGCCGTATGCCCAGCGCTCAAACCCCTTGCCAGCTACTACGCATGGCTTTGTGGTGGTAGCGCATCGGGGTGATCATACCCGGGCTCCGGAGAACACACTGGCTGCATTCGGGAACGCCATTTTGAATGAGATTGACTAAGTGGAGATCGGTTTGCGGACGACAAAAGACAGCCAGTTGGTGATCATGCACGATGCAACAGTGGATCGCATGACAGCTGTTGAGGGCAGGGTAGCAGATATGACCTGGGGCGGATAAGCAGATTGAGGGTGAACGATAAAGGGCATCCGGAGTGGGGGCAACCATCCAATTCCCAGCTTCAGAGAGCTGTTGTCGTTTTGCAGGAACCGGATCCATATTTACCTGGATTTTAAAAATGCCAGCATAGAAGAAGCCTGCAAACAGATCAGGGAATATGGCATGGAACGACAGGTGATTGTTTACATTAACACAGAACAAGAATTTTACCAGTTGCGAAAAACCGCGCCTCAAATGCCCCTCATGGTGAGTTTGCCGGACCAGGTGAAGGATACGGGTTCTTTAAAAATATTTTTGCAAAAAACCAGGGTGGAATTGCTGGACGGAGACTGGAAGGATTATAACCCGGAAATGGTGAAGCTGGCCAATAGCCTTGGTTGCGCGGTGATCCCGGACATCCAACAGCCACTTGAAAACCCTGCCTTATGGGATGCGGCCCTGGCAAAGGGGTTTGAAGGATTACAGACAGACCATCCGTCCGCACTGATCGCTTATTTAAAAAGGAAAAAAATTAAGACAATGAACAAAACGAGAACTATAAACGGGTGGGCTCTTTTTCTGTTGATGATGCTGAGCTATTCAAGGGCATCGGCTCAATCACATAACACCGAAAATGTGATCATTGTTACGCTGGATGGCATGCGCTGGCAGGAGGTTTTTGGAGGAGTTGATTCCGCCCTGGTGCGGGACAAAAGGTTTACCCGTGATTCTGCGGAAATGGTTACAAAGTTCTGGAGCAATGACATTTCCGAGCGGAGAAAAAAACTTTTTCCTTTTTTATGGACTACGGTGCTGCGGCAGGGCCAGCTCTATGGGAACAGGAACGATGGCAGTGAAGTAAACAGTGCCAACCCATATAAATTTTCTTATCCCGGCTACAACGAAATATTTACCGGCTACCCCGATACCGCCGTCAACTCAAACGACAAGATACTCAATAAAAACACCAATGTGCTGGAATACATCAACCGGCAAAAGGGATTTACCGGCAAAGTGGCTGTATTTTCCACCTGGGATGTTTTTCCCTATATTCTCAATAAATGGCGAAGTGGCATCTATGTCAATGCCGATGTGGATTCATTGAATCCGGACAGCAGGGAGCTGAAATTGATCAACGATATGCAATTTCTCAGTACACGCCCGATCGGCGTCAGGCCCGACATATTTACTTACTTCGCAGGGCGCGAATACCTGAAAGCAAACAAGCCAAGGGTGCTCTATATTGCATTTGATGAAACGGATGATTTCGCACATGCAGGGGAGTATGATCAATATATTGGAAGTGCCCATGCGGAAGATGCTATGCTCGCCGATCTTTGGAGCACGGTACAATCCATGCCTGAGTACAGGAATAAAACCACACTGATCGTTACCTGCGACCACGGTCGTGGTGATAAAATAAAAGAGCAGTGGAGGGATCATGGCCAAAATATCGAGGATGCCGGTCATATCTGGATAGCGGTGCTTGGTCCCGACACCCGGCCGATGGGCCAAGTGAAAACAACCACTCCCCTGTACCAGAAACAACTGGCCCCAACCATTGCGGCGCTCCTGGGTCTGCATTTTATACCCGACCATGAAAAATCTGATCCCATTTCATCGATTGTTAAATATTAATTCCATACCGTGAACCCGACAGAAGCAAAAAAAATTACCGACGAGATCATGAGCTGTTATGAACTGCATGGAGGAGAGGAATATGCCGGTGAAAAAGTTTCACAACTGGAACATATGGTGCAGGCTGCACAGCTCGCCGAAGAACAGGGCTTTGATGAGGAAGTAATACTGGCGGCCTTCCTGCACGACATCGGTCATATATGCGAAGAGGGGCATGGCGACAATGAAATGGAAGGCTTTGGCATTAAGGATCATGAAGAAATCGGCGCAGCATTCCTGCTCAAAAAAGGCTTCTCCAAAAAAATTGCCAGGCTGGTGGAATCACACGTAGAGGCGAAAAGATACCTGACCTGGAAGGACCCGGAGTATTATGACCGGTTATCGGAGGCGAGCAAAAGAACACTGGAATTCCAGGGGGGCAGAATGGTAAAAGAGGAGGCAGAGGCTTTTGAAAAATATCCACTGTTTGACCTGATCATAAAAATGCGCACCTGGGACGAACAGGCAAAAATAGAACACAAACCGCTGCCTGACCTGCAACACTACCGCATGATGATATTGCATCATCTGTCATCGCAGGAAGCAAAAACCAGGTAGCCTGTCCGGGAGGTCCCGCCGGCGTTTGGACATATTTTCAACACCCAAGCATTTTAGTTTATACAACGTGAGTAAAACAATCGCCAAAACATATGCCCGCAGCCAGATGCTGGTGGCCCTGTACGCATCCATCATCACTTTTCTGACCTATGCTACAGTATACGGTTTCAGGAAAGGATTCACTGTTTGCACATTTGAGGGGCTCAGTTTTGCTGGCATCAGCTACAAAACCTGGGTGGTGGTAACGCAGGTCCTCGGGTATGCCAGCAGTAAAATTTATGGTATCCGTTTTATTGCAGAATTAAAAAAGATCGGGCGTGGGAGAATTATTCTTGTACTCACGGGCATTTCGTGGTTGTCCCTGCTGCTCTTTGCCGTCATACCTGCTCCCTATAATATTATTTGCATGTTCTTTAACGGGTTTCCGTTGGGAATGATCTGGGGCGTGGTATTTTCCTATGTGGAAGGCCGGAGGGCAACCGATTTTATCGGATCGGCGCTTGCGGTCAGTTTTATTTTTTCCTCCGGCTTCGTAAAATCAGTTGCGGAGTCCCTGCGCATCAATTTCCATCTCAGTGAATTCTGGGTGCCGTTTGTAACAGGACTTGTGTTTGCCCTTCCTTTGGTGCTGTTTGTATTTTTGCTTGAGCGCATCCCTCCTCCTTCGGAGGAAGACATCGCCATGCGTAGTCAGCGGCAACCAATGTCAAAGGAAGATCGCGCTGCCTTTATCCGGATATTCCTCCCCGGTCTCATTACTGCGGTAACGATCTATGTCTTTTCCACCCTCTTCCGCGACATACGCGATAATTTTATCGCCGACATGTGGAAGGAAATGGGATACGGGAACCAGCCGGCCCTGTTTACCAAAACGGAAACACCCACCACGATCATTATCCTGGCCCTGATCGGCAGTATGATCCTGGTCAGGAACAATTTCAAAGCCCTCGTATACGCTCACTATTTTATTGTAATTGGATTCCTGATCACTGGCGTGAGCAGTTACCTGTTTATCCGCCAGTCGCTCTCGCCCCTTATGTGGATGACCCTCACCGGGCTCGGTTTGTATATGACTTATATTCCCTTTAACTGTATTTTCTTTGAAAGACTCATTGCAACATTCAAATATCCGGGTAACGTAGGTTTTCTCATCTATGTGGCAGATTCCTTTGGGTACCTGGCCAGTGTGAGCGTTTTGATCAGCAAGGAGCTGCTTCATCTCAGGATGCAGTGGACCTCCTTTTATTCGCAGGGGGTAGTGTTTTTATCCGTGGCGGGAATCGTTGGGACATTTATTTCGCTCCAATATTTTTCAGCGAAGTTTAAAAAAACGCAGGAAACAGCATGGACAAAAAATCAGCTATAGTGGTTGGTGCGGGTATTGTTGGGCTGGCAACCGCAAGGGCCCTCGCAAAAAAAGGTTTTGCAGTAAAGGTTTTTGAAAGATCGGAAAGAGCCACCGGCGCTTCCATTCGTAATTTCGGCATGATTTGGCCCATCGGTCAGCCGGCGGGCAAACTCTATCAAAGAGCTATACGCAGCCGCGAGATCTGGAAAGAAACCGCCGCGGCAGCGGGGATCTGGTATGATCCGGTAGGAAGCCTGCACCTGGCTTATTATGCAGACGAATGGACAGTATTGCAGGAACTCCATGCGGCATTTTGTAAGGAAGGCCGGCCGGTTGAATTGCTGAACCCGGAAGAAATAAGGCAAAGATCGGAAGCAGTGGTCCCGGACAATTTACGGGGGGGCCTGTTCAGCAATGATGAGATCATCGTTGACCCCAGGGAGGCGATCGCCTCCTTACCTGCATACCTGACCGAAAGACTGGGGGTGACATTTTACTGGGGCAAGTGTGTCAGTTATATTTCCGACCAGACCGTCTATATCGGTAATGCGGAAGAATATGAAGCCGACCTGGTATTTATTTGCAGTGGTGCGGATTTTGAGACGCTCTACCCTGAACAATTTGAAGAGCAGGCATTGACAAAATGCAAATTGCAAATGATGCGCCTTGTGGGCCAGCCTGATCAGTGGCGCATCGGCCCGGCACTTTGTGGCGGACTCTCACTCATCCATTATACAAGTTTTAAAGCCGCTCCTTCGCTCACCTTACTGAAGAACCGGTACCAGGAGGAAATGGCCGCTTTCCTGGAATGGGGCATTCATGTCATGGTATCACAAAACGAAAAGGGTGAACTTACCATCGGGGATTCCCATGAATATGGGTTGACCCATGATCCTTTCGACAAGGAATGCATCAACCGGATGATCCTCGACTACCTGAAAGGTTTTGCGAGATTCAGGGATTGGAGGCTCAAGGAAAGCTGGAACGGGATCTATCCGAAACTTACCGATGGCGAAACCGACCTGTTTTCTTCCCCCGAACCTTTTGTGTACATCATCAACGGGGTTGGCGGAGCCGGCATGACGCTTTCTTTTGGGTTAGCCGAAGAACTGGTGGAGAGTCTTTGAGAGACCCCTGAACACCGTTTAATTTTATGGTGGAGAATGAGCTGGGATTTTGCGGCAACTGCTGCCTGTCTCCGCAGGTTTTGTAAATAATAGTACATTTGCTGCTTGCCGCTGTATCATTCTTTATCATGAAAAGCTTCAGGCGTTTATTCACATCGAACTCTTATTTTTTTACCGGGTACCTGCTGGTTTTTTTAATAAGCTTCTTTTTTTGGCTGCTGACTTCAAAATCCCGTGGTTTTTTGTTGCTGACTTCCTGGCATCGGACCTGGCTGGATAATTTCTTTATCGTATACACCAATATCGGTGATGGCCTGTTTTCCATTTTTGTGGGCGTATTGCTACTGCTGATACGGCGATTTAAAATGGCCTGGCAGGTGCTGGCGGCTTATGCCATCTCCGGCCTGCTTGCCCAGTTGTTGAAAAACCTGGTGTACAGTCCCCGGCCCAAAGAGTTTTTTAAAATGAAAGAACATATTTATATGATCGATGGGATCACGCTCACCGGCAACAGCAGTTTCCCCTCCGGGCATACGGTATCGGCCTTTGCGCTGGCCACCGTGCTGGCTGTAGGGTCGAAAAATAAAAAATGGAGCACCTTGTATCTTTTGCCGGCCATACTGGTGGGCTACTCGCGGATGTACCTTGCGCAGCATTTTCTGCAGGATGTATTGGCAGGAAGTGTGATTGGGGTACTAACGGCCATATTGGTGTGCTCTTTTTTTGAAAATAAATTTGGCGGGAGGAAGTTGACAGATAACAGATGAAAGTTGACAGACTGTGCAGCTTAAGAGACCGCCGGATAATTTCACAAGTTTCGGACACTGAAATAAATGGCAAATAAAGACGGCCAACAGCCACCGATCATTGGCCATCCTTCCTGTCAACTGTTAACTGTTATCTGAAATGTCCATCCGGAAAAAAATATTCATCCTCATTCTACTGTCAACAGCGGTCCGCTGCTGCATCGCCGGGCTGCTTGAATTTGGCAATGACGAGGTTTACTACTGGACCTACGCGCAACACCTTGCCTGGAATTATTTTGATCATCCGCCCGGTGTAGCAATCCTGATCCGGCTGAGTACGCTCAATCTCCTGCTCCAACATGAATTTTTTATTCGCCTGGGCGCCATCTTTTGCGCTGCAATCAATACCTGGCTGATCTTTTTAACCGGTTGCAAAATAAAGGACGAGAGAACAGGATGGTATGCGGCACTGTTGTACACTTCGTCCTTTTACTGCAGCGTAATTGCCGGGACATTTATTTTACCTGATTCCCCACAGCTATTCTTCTGGGTGCTGAGTATTTACCTGATGGTCAACATCATTGATGACCGAATTGCCCGCCGCAAACAAAACACCCTGCTGCTGTTGCTGGGCGTCAGCATCGGCTGTTGCGTCATGAGCAAGGTGCACGGTATTTTTCTCTGGGCCGGGTTTGGCGCCTACGTACTGTTTTACCGGCGAAGCCTGTTGCGGTCGGGCTACCTATATGTCGCCGCGCTGATCACGCTGTTGATCATTTCCCCCATCTATTTCTGGAATCTCCAGAACCATTTTGTGACCTATTCCTTTCACAACAAGCGGGTCGGTTTTTTTGGAAAACACCTGGATACGGATAGTTTCCTGCAACAACTTTTTGGATCTGTATTCTATAATAACCCGGTCAACTTTGTGCTGTATGTGATGGCACTGGTTGCCATCGCACACCGGCGGGCAAATATACCAGTATCGTATATACGCCTTTTCCTGCTCCTGGGTCTGCCGTTGATCGTTGTGTTGTTATGGATGTCGCTTTTCAACGAAACCCTCCCGCATTGGTCGGGCCCGGCATACATCAGTATCCTGTTGTTGACGGCTGGTTATTTGGCAGACCGGAGTCCCTCCGCTGAGCGGATACCCAAACCGATCCTGGCCGCCAACCTGCTGTTTCTTGCCATTGTTGTAGTGGGCATCCCCCTGATCAGGTACATTCCGGCGCGGCTTGGCAGCGGGGAAGCGCGCAATCTGGGAAGTGGTGATGTTACCCTGGACATGATCGGCTGGGACCAATTCTCGCAACGGTTTGATTCGTTGTACCGGGCGGACGCAAACCGGGGAACCATGAAACCCGGGGCGTTTATCGTGTCGGACTTTTGGTATCCTGCGGCCAACCTGGATTTTTACGTGGCCAGGCCCAACCATATTTCCCTGACGGCTGTAGGGCGTTTG
>DATJYH010000505.1:0-3020 GCA_035499675.1 Puia sp. | reverse complement strand
AAAACTCCTCGTACTATCCCACGGATATTTCAAAACTTTACAATTTTCCGCAAAATGCTACGGGTAAAAATCAAAGTATAGCCATTATTGAATTGGGTGGGGGATACCGGGCCACTGACCTCCGGGAATATTTTGCCAAACTGAAAATGAACCCGCCAAAGGTGGTTGCAGTTTCTGTGGATGGCGCTCATAATTCACCCGGCAAACCCAGCGGCCCCGACGGAGAGGTGATGCTTGACATTGAAGTAGCGGCGGGCATCGCGCCGGATGCGACCATCGTGGTCTATTTTGCGGGCAATACCGACAAGGCATTTCTCGACGCCATCAGTGCCGCCATTCACGACAGCACCTATAATCCTTCCGTGATCTCTATCAGTTGGGGCTCCGCCGAAGGTTCCGCGGGCGGATGGACCGCTTCTTCGCTGAATGCTTTTAACCAGGCTTTCCAGGCGGCTGCCACCCTGGGTATCACCGTATGCGCTGCGGCCGGCGACAACGGTTCCAACGACAATGTAAACGACGGCAAAGTACATGTTGATTTTCCTGCCTCGAGTCCCTATGTGCTGGCTTGCGGAGGTACACTCCTGTCGTCCAACAACGGTACCGTTACCAGCGAGGTGGTTTGGCATGAGTCCGATGGTGGTGCCACCGGCGGCGGCGTCAGCGATGTATTCCCCCTGCCTTCTTATCAACAGGGTGTCAAAGTTGACAAATCGCTGAATACCGGGAAGACCGGGAGGGGCCTGCCCGACCTGGCCGGAGATGCCGATCCAAACAGCGGGTACATTATACAGGTGGATGGAAAGACCATGCAGATAGGGGGTACGAGCGCCGTAGCACCGATGATGGCAGGCTTACTTGCGCTCATCAACGAACGGCTTTCCAAACAGGTGGGGTTCATTCATCCGAAATTGTATGCCAACCCGGGCGTGTGCAGGGATATAACGCAGGGAGATAATATCACCACCAGCACCAGGCAGGGATACGAGGCGCATGATTCCTGGGATGCTTGCAGCGGGAATGGTGTACCCGACGGGACCAAACTGATGACGGCTTTGTCATAAAGATCCCGGCCGGGGATAATGTATGACAGATATTCTTCTGGTGAAGGCAAAGAACTTTCCCCGGGAAAATATCTGTCATGTATATGCGTAAATCAACGGTCTGCCCTGTGCGGAGAAGCCGGAGTGCTGTAACCCGGTATGACCGGCGTGGCGGAGATCAGGTTTTGACAGGCAGGGAAATTTTGTTTATATTTAAAGAGCGTTCTTTTTTTATTACCTAAAATTTCCCCATATGAACCTCATTCAACGCCTTGAACATTGGGGCGATACCCACCATCCAAAATGGCTGGACATAGTGCGTATTGCACTGGGTTTATTTCTTTGCTTCAAAGGAATCGAGTTTCTCAAAAACATGAGTTCCATGCTCGATATGCTTACATCGAAAGTCTCCTTCGGGTCATTTACCCTGGTCATGTTGAGCAATTATATTGCGTTCGCTCACCTGCTGGGGGGGGCGCTGCTGGCGTTGGGAATGCTGACCCGCTTTGCCTGTATTATACAGATCCCCATCCTGATAGGCGCCATAATCTTCAATCTTACCAATTTGTCGGGCGGTGTCATGAAGCCATTTTCGGAAATCTTCCTGGCCATCCTGGTACTGGTCATGCTGGTTTATTTCCTGGTGGCCGGGAACGGACCCTGGTCCTTCAGTCACTACTATATGAGCGACGACGACAGCAAGAAAAAATAAATTAACAGATTGGCCGTCGCGAGCTGTAGTATCCCGCCAGCACCGGTGGGAATAGTCGTGCATTCGTTTCGTTCGTCACGTTAGGTCCGTCGGCAGGAGCTCTTCGTATGTCAGTTCAATCGTTTCGATGAGGATCTCTGTTTTTTCTGCATGCAGTTCGCTCAGCTTCCAGCTCTTTGGCCGTATCGTACGCAGGGACCAGGCCATATACGGCTGTTGTTTTTCGTCCAGCAATTCTATCAACGCCTCCGGCAGAACCTGTTTGTTTTTTTTATTAAAATGCGAAAAGATCCAGCGCAAGAGCGGGGATTCGCTGTAACTTTTTGCGGCCCGTGTCAATACTAGTGGAAGCGGGCAGGCCATTGATGCAGCAATGTTTGCAGGGAGGTTGCCAGGTTGATCCGGAACCTGGATTTCAAGCCCCGTTACAGATTGAAATCCGCTATCGTCCTGTCCCTTATCTTGTCCATCCAGCCCCCTAAAGACAATCCTGAAATTAGATGAAAGAGGGAGTGCCATCGTTGTTGTATCGTTTGGTTGGTGAATCAGGGCGTTTGGATTTTCAATCCCTCATGTGTCAGCACCAGCGTTTCAATTAATATGTCATTGGTGCCGGCATTCAATGAGCTGCTCTCAAGTTTGATTGGCCATGCATTGGACAGGGTCCATACCAATACCGGTTGATGGGTTTCACCCAACAATTCAATGGTGACGTCGCGACGGAATTTTGCATTGACCTCCTGGAACATGAGGGTGTTGATCCACCATTGGTAAAACTCATAGTCGCCCTGTATCACACCCCGTTTTAATATTACATTGCTGTACCTGGTCAAACCGGGTTGTTTTGTCTTGTTGTACCGCGGGCTGCTTCCTTCGCGGTATTCGATGACCTCGGTTTCAAAGTCGAGGCCCGATACTTCGGTGAATCCTATGCGGCTGCCTCCCCAGTTAACAAGAAAATGAAAGGAGGGGAGCGGATAGCTTTTTGTTGGATCGTTTGCCATATGCTGTTTGTTTTTAAACTAAGGTAAGATCAAGTAACTGCTTCCTGTAGCCGGTGTCCCGGTACGGGCTTGTTGATCAGTTTATCAGCCCCCCCCGTTACCCGATTTGGGACCATCAGCTCCCTTGCCAAATATGTTTGAGAATAACGGCAGCAGGGAACTGATGGAGGCGAGGAGCCCGGTTATCTTCTGGTACGCGGCGTCCTGTGTAATGAACACAAACAACCCGATGGCACCCAGAATCAGCATGAGCGGCGTTTT
>DATJYH010000504.1:0-6890 GCA_035499675.1 Puia sp. | reverse complement strand
ATCCAGCAGAGCAAAGAACTAAAACAGTCAGGTGTTCCCGTACTACACTATTACACGCTCGGGAAGCCCAAGGTCATCTGGAACGTAGTAAAAGAGATAGCCTGATCCCCGGCCATTCAACAATCTTTCCCGATTTATGTTATTTTTGTCGTCCCTGCTAATGCAGGAGGAGGCAAGTCATGGCATTTATAGACTACTATAAGATTTTAGGCGTTGATAAAACCGCATCACAGGAAGATATCAGGAAGGCCTATCGCAAACTGGCCAGGAAATTCCACCCCGACCTGAATCCCAACGATAAGGAGGCCAACAAAAAATTTCAGCAGATCAATGAAGCCAACGAGGTACTGAGCGACCCGGATAACCGAAAAAAATACGACCAGTACGGGGAGCACTGGAAACATGCCGATCAATTTGAAAAAGCCGGGGCAACCCCGGGCCCCGACAGGCAGTCGGACTGGAGCCAGTTTACAGAAGGAGAAGAATTTGGAGGCAGTGGGTATTCCGACTTCTTCGAGTCCCTTTTTGGCAACAGCCGTTCGAGAAAAAGGGCGGGCGGACAAGTAAAGTTCAGGGGGGAAGACTATCATGCAGAACTGCATCTCAGCCTCGCCGACGCCTATCAAACCCATCCGCAGACGCTCACCGTAAATGGAAAAAATATCCGCATCACGATTCCCGCCGGCGTAGAAAACGGGCAGGTTATCAAATTAAAAGGACATGGCGGACCCGGCGTGAACGGCGGCCCTAACGGAGATCTCTATATCACATTCGTGATTGCCGAAGATGCCAATCTTAAACGCGTGGGAAATGATTTGTATACGACGGTCAACCTGGATCTTTATACCGCTGTATTGGGAGGAGAAATGACCATCGATACGCTGGCAGGCAAAATAAAACTGAAGGTTAAACCAGAAACCCAGAACGGGACCATGATCCGTGTAAAAGGAAAGGGTTTCCCGCTGTATAAAAAAGAAGGTGAGTCCGGCGACCTGTATGTATCCTATTCCATCCGCCTTCCGGAGAACCTCACCGAAAAACAAAAGGAATTGTTCAGGGAGCTTTCCCGTTTATAAATCAAAAAGCGACCATGGCTGACCAGGAGTACATGACCACCGAAGAATTTTGCGAAGTATACCACATCGAAACTTCTTTCATCAGCAAGCTACAGGAATACGGGCTGATTGAAATTACCACGATGCGGGAACAAAAACTGATCGCAAAGGACAGGATCTATGAACTGGAAAAATTCATTCGCCTGCATTATGATCTCGACATCAATATGCCCGGGATCGACGCCATTCTCCACCTGTTACAGCGTATCAACGATTTGCAGGCTGAAGTGTGGCGGCTTAAAACCCAGTTGCACCGTTACGAATAAACCCGGCCCTCCTGTCCCCTTCCAGCCGGGCAGATCAGAAAATCTTCCTTATATTTAGTCCGCTGCTGACCAGGTGGCGCCTCTTTCGCTTTTTTGCCATTGTTAATAACTAACTGTCATCAATACACGCGTATGAAGAAATGGACCCTTTGCAACATCCTGCTTATTTGCTGCTGCAGCCTGCTACAGGCCCAACACGATACTTCGGTCGTTTACTTCGTTAAAAAAAGCTACATGGTCCCCATGCGCGACGGGGTCCGTCTGTTCACCGTGGTATTGTCGCCGTACAAAACCGAAACGGCTTCACCCTTCCTGATGGTTCGTACACCCTATGGGGCAGACGTTCCCGTGCCGGATGATTCGGTGCGCGTGATGCCCCGGGGATTTCAGTTCTACAACATGGCCAAAGAAGGATACATTTTTGTTTTCCAGGACATCCGTGGAAAATACAAAAGCGAAGGTCAAATGGAGATCCACCAGCCCCTGATACATGCTAAACAGAAAGGAGCAGTTGATGAAAGCACGGATACCTGGGACACGATCGACTGGCTTGTCAAAAACATATCCAACAACAACGGGAAGGCCGGCATCGTAGGTGTATCCTATCCCGGCTGGCTCGCCCTGGTGGGTGCCGTGGACCCGCATCCGGCCTTAAAAGCCTCTTCTGAGCAGGCCTGTATGGGTGACCTTTTCCTCGGCGATGATTTTCACCACAACGGTGCGTTCAGGTTGAGCTATGGTATGGAATACAGTTACGAAGTGGAGCATGATAAAACCACCGACAGCAATTTCCCCTTTCCTGAATTCGACCTGTTTGACTGGTATATCCGGCTGGGCTCGCTGAAACACGTAAATGAAAAATATTTTCACGGCAGCATCCCTACCTGGAATCACTTCGTCAACCATCCCAACTACGACAGCTTCTGGCAAAAAAATTCCCCGCTCGATTATATCCAGTATCCCCAGGTTCCGGAACTCCATGTGGGGGGTTACTACGACCAGGAGGACATGAATGGTCCTCAGCTGATGTATGCCCACCTGGAAAAAAAGGATAGTTTTTCACGGAACCATATTGTGCTTGGACCCTGGAATCACGGGCAGTGGTCAAGAGGAAAGGGTGACAGCCTGGGAAGGATTTCTTTTGAAAGCAATACCAGCATCTGGTTCCAGGATCTGCAAAAAAAATGGTTCGACTACTGGCTGAAAGGGATTGGCGACGGTCATTTTGAAGAGGCTTATTGTTTCCAGACGGGCAGCAATGAATGGAGAACCTATCATACATGGCCACCGAAAGAGGCTGTTGTCCAAAACCTGTATGCGGGTCCGGGCAACACCGCCAGTTTCAGCAAACCTGCTGCCAGCGCAGGCGAAGTCAGTTTTGTGAGCGACCCCGGCAAACCGGTTCCCTACCGTACTCAACCCATCGAAGCCACATATGGCCGCGGCAGCCGCTGGAGACAGTGGCAGGTAGAAGACCAGCGCTTTGTATCCTCCAGACCAGACGTGATCAGCTTTACGACGGATTCATTAAAGGATGACATTACCGTAACGGGAACCATCACTGCCCATTTGTTTGCAAGTACCACGGGCACGGATGCCGACTGGATCGTAAAACTGATAGACGTGTATCCTGCTTTTGATCCCAAAAACTTTTTAATGAGCGGCTATGAGTTGCCGGTAGCCATGGAGGCTTTCCGTGGAAGGTACCGGACCAGCTTTTCGCATCCGCAACCACTGACACCCGGCAAACCCGAAGAGTTTACGATTGGACTGCACCAGATCAACCACCGGTTCAAAAAAGGACACCGGATCATGATACAGGTGCAAAGCACCTGGTTCCCGGTGATCGATCGCAATCCACAGAAGTACGTCCCGAATATTTTCGAGGCCGCGGACAGCGATTTTATAAAGGCCACGCATACTATTTATTTCTCGGAGAAATATCCGACGCACATAGAATTGCCGGTGATGAAAGATTGACAGCACTGAAAGTATCCTGCGTTCATGCAGCCGCAGCCGGTCGCCGTTTCTCAGGTGTGAATTTTATAATAGGCCCTGTGCAGTTTGATATTGGAAGCGGGCGCTACCACCAGGGGCAGTTTCTCTACCAGTGTTTCACTGGAATCGAGCCCAAAGGCCTTGTCTTCTCCCAGCGCAATCCGCTTTATTCCAAAATAGCTGTTGAGGATAAATCCCTCGCGCACGGAGAATTCATTGTCGTAAGAAAGGAATTTTTCAAGTATCACAAAACGAAAATCGTCCGCAATCCTGTGTTTCTTCAACGTGGGGTAGCGGCTTACGATATCCAGTTCGCGGTTGTTGATCATTTCATCAATCACCTTGCGGAACATCAGGCCCACCCGGGGTTGTACGCGGAAGCCGAGACGGAATTCCACCCTGATCACTTTATCATCCTTTAATTCCTCCACGCCGTATTCCATCGTGTACGGTTCGTCGGTCCGTTCAATATGAACAAACCAGTATACATCCGCGCGTTTTGGATTGTGGCTAAAGATGGAATAAATGATTTTCTGCTCTACTTGCGTATTGCGATTGGCCTTGGTAAGATAGATGAGGTGGGTAGAAAATTTCGGGACGGATTCATCCTTGCTCAGCGTTTCCAGGAGCGGAATATTTTCGTCGAGGTTGACGAAATTCAGGAAGCGGTTGTTGATCTTCCGGGCATTGTACCAGATATACATGGTAGAGATCAGTCCCACTTCAAACACCAGGAAGAACAGACGTTTTACGATCTTGATGGCATTGGCAATGAAAAAGGATGTTTCGACCGTTACAAAGACCACCAGGATCATCATAACCACCCACAGGGGATAATGTTTTACATAGCGCAGGAAGTGATACACCAGGATGGTGGTCATGAGCATGGCTATGGTGATGGAAAAACCATAGGCCGCTGTCATGGCTTCCGAGGTCCTGAAGTAAAGTACCACCAGGAAACAACCGATACAGAGGATCCAGTTGATACTGGGTATGTATATCTGGCCGCGTATGTCAGTAGGAAACTTAACGGTCACCTTGGGCCAGAAGTTCAGGCTGATGGCCTCACTGATCAGGGTAAACGAACCACTGATCAGGGCCTGGCTGGCGATGATGGATGCCGCGGTGGCGATAAAAACGCTGGGTAAGAGGAACCAGTGGGGCACAATAGCGAAAAAGGGGTTCACACCGCCTAAGTTGGACTTGTGCGAAAGCAACACCCAGGCGCCCTGCCCAAGGTAATTAAGTACCAGTGCGCTTTTGACGAATATCCAGCTTACCTGGATATTTTTTCTTCCGCAATGTCCAAGGTCCGAATACAATGCCTCGGCACCTGTTGTGCAGAGGAACACGGCCCCGAGCAGCCAAAACCCGTGCGGATGTTTTACCAGCAATTCCCAGCCATAGTGCGGACTCAGGGCCTTCATCACATATGGGTAATGAATGATCTGGTTGATGCCAAGGATAGCCAGCATGGAAAACCAAATGAGCATGATGGGTCCGAAAGATCCACCGACGATCTTGGTGCCAAAGCGCTGAAAAACGAACAGCAGCAGGAGGATCACCAATACCACTTCCACCACCAGGTTGTTCCCGGGTACAATAATATTTTCAAGCCCTTTCACGGAGTTCAGTCCTTCGATGGCGGAAGTCACCGAAATCGGGGGGGTGATGATGCCATCTGCAAGAAGCGTACCGGCCCCGATGATGGCGGGGTACACGAGTTTTTTTCCGTACCGCCTCACCAGCGCGTACAGGGAAAAAACGCCGCCTTCGCCTTTGTTATCGGCCTGCAGGGTAATGATAACATATTTAAAAGTGGTTTGCAGGGTCAGTGTCCAGAACACGCAGGAGATGGCGCCAAAGATGAGCTCTTCCGAAATTTTGCCTCCTTCGTTTAGAATTGTCTGGAAAGTGTAGAGGGGAGAAGTTCCAATATCGCCGTAAATGATCCCAAGGGTAATGATCAAACCGGCCGTGGTGATCCTTTTGAAATGACTCGAGTCCATAAGCTTGGTAGTAGTGTAATAAATTGAACCGTAAAACGGGAGCCCCCCGCTGGGAACTCATGAACCCAGTGGGCTGCTGATAAGGCAGGCAGCAAATCATCACGCCGCTTATACAGAACAAATGTCCCGGCATATGACAGTTCCCTGGAAAAGGCCTGGCTTGAACCAAAACTTAACGGATGCAATCGTCAGGAAAGTTTCAACTGCAATAAATTGATTTTTTGTTAATAAATCAACTTAGGCAGAAGAGCGGCCCCGGTGAACAAAAACCATACCCCGAACCATCAATACAAACCAGGATGCCGTGAAACTGGCCACAGTTCGGCATTTCATGAGGCGACGGTATTTTAATTATCAAAAAACAGGAAGCAAATCATATCAAAATGAAAATTGATTTTTCAAAATGGTATGGTAATTTTGAAGGCTTGCTCCCGTTTTGGGGAGGGCGGAACGGTAAAAAGGAAGATTGGAAACTGAAATTATCCTGTAGTGGATGGTCTGTAGAATATGAAATACTTTTATTCCTCGTTTGTTACCCGGAAACCGTGCTCCCGGATAAACAACGATGGCTGAAAATTTTACGCCTACCCGGTGATTTGCCTGTTGAATCTGGTGGATGACGGAAACAGAAAAGGCATTTTACCATTTATCTTTCTTTATGAAAAAAATTCTAAAGTGGATTGGTCGCCTGCTGCTCTTCCTGATGTCTGTTATCGTCATCTTCTCGGTCATCTACTATAGAAAGGATATTCCCTTTAATGAACTTAGGGAGAAATATGCCAACCAGGATTCCCGCTTCCTGAACCTGATGGGTATGCAGGTACATTACCGGGATGAAGGCGACAGTTTGGACTCGGTCCCGCTTGTCCTGGTCCATGGTACTTCTTCTTCTTTGCAAACCTGGGACAGTCTTGTAATCCGGCTCAAACCCCAAAAACGCATCATCCGGTTTGATCTCCCGGCCTTTGGGCTGACGGGACCCAACCCTGAAAAAGATTACAGCTTCGGCTATTATGTTCGATTTTTGGATTCCCTGCTTGAGCGACTGAACGTTCATCAATGCATCCTGGCCGGCAGTTCCCTTGGAGGAGGCATTAGCTGGGAGTTTAGCCTGGTACATCCACAGGTGGTTAAAAAACTGATCCTGCTTGACGCCACCGGCTTCCCGCTGAAAAACGGGAAAGGCGCGCTGGGGTTCAAAATGGTAGGCATCCCTGTATTGGGCAGCCTCGTGAAATATGTGAGCCCTGAATTCATCACCCGGAAAACGCTCGAGGAAGTGTATGCGGACGACAACAAGGTGACGGATGCACTGGTACAGCGATACTATGATCTCACGCTGCGGGAAGGAAACCGGGAGGCCCTGTTACAACGCATAAAAAGCGGCTATGACCAGGATTCCTCAAAAATTCACCTGTTGACTGTTCCCACTTTGATCATATGGGGAGACAAGGATCAACTGGTGCCGCTGGAAGACGCCTACCTGTTTCATCAGGCCATCC
>DATJYH010000503.1:0-4412 GCA_035499675.1 Puia sp. | reverse complement strand
AAATGTGACATTTGAATTCGGGGCCAGGATTATTGTTGAAGACGCTACCTGGCATATTCAGCCCAATGAGCGCATCGGCCTGATCGGTTACAACGGAACCGGGAAGTCAACCCTGTTGAAACTGCTGGCAGGAGAATATCTTCCTTCGGCAGGCACCGTAGAAAGAAGCAGGAATATCAGCATCGGCTACCTGCATCAGGACCTCCTGAGTTTTGATACCGATGATTCCATTTTGAACGTGGCCATGGGCGCTTTTGAGAAAGTGCTGGCGCTTGAAAAAGATATTGAATCACTGGGGCGGGAATTGGAGCATACGCAGGATGAAGCGCTCCTGATTCAATACACCGACAAACTCCACGAAATGGAGGTGTTGGATGGTTATAACATCCATCACAAAACCGAAGAAGTATTGCAGGGCCTCGGATTTTCGCCCGCTGACCTTCATCGACCTTTCCGTGAATTCAGCGGCGGATGGAGGATGAGGGTATTGCTCGCAAAAATGATCCTGCAGCAGCCCGACCTGCTGTTGCTGGATGAGCCCACCAACCACCTCGACATGCCCTCCATTGAATGGCTGGAAAAATACCTGCTTCACTACAGGGGCTCAGTGGTGATCGTGAGCCACGATAAATATTTTCTTGACCGGATGGTCACCAAGATTGTGGAACTGTACCAGCAGACCTTGCATATCTACAACGGCAATTATAGTTTTTACGAAACTGAAAAACTGCAACGCGTCGAAATACAGCAGCGTGCTTTTGAAAACCAGCAGGAATATATCCGGCAGCAGGAAAGATTCATCGAGAGATTCCGGGCAAAATCTTCCAAGGCCGCGGCGGCCCAAAGCGCCATCAAACGCCTGGAAAAACTGGAGCGGATAGAGGATGCAGATATTGAACGCCCCAATATCAGGATCAATTTCCGGGTTGATAAGGTCCCGGGTAAGGTGCTGGTTACGCTCAAACATGTCAGCAAACAGTTTGGAGAAAATCATATTCTTGAAAACGCTTCCGCGGAAATCAACCGGGGCGATAAGATCGCACTGATCGGTGCCAACGGTAAGGGCAAGTCTACCCTGTTGCGCATTATTGCGGGTACTGAGACTTTTGCCGGCGAGCGAATCCTCGGGCACCAGGTAGAAGAAAGTTTCTACGCGCAGCATCAACTGGAAGCGCTACACGTGGAAAATACCCTGCTGGATGAAATGAAACAATGCGGCAGCCAGAAAACAGAACTGGAACTTCGGGTATTGCTGGGCTGTTTCCTGTTCAGTGGGGATGATGTGGACAAGAAAATAAAAATCCTCAGCGGTGGTGAAAAGGCGCGGGTGGCCCTGGCCAAGACCATTATCAGCCGGGCCAATTTCCTGCTCCTGGACGAACCCACCAACCACCTCGACATGCATTCCTGTGAGCTTCTGATCGAAGCCTTGAACAAATATGAGGGCAGTTTTATCCTGGTGAGCCATGACCGCTACTTTATTTCCAAAACTGCTAACAAGATCTGGGAAATTGACAACCAGCAAATCCGCGAGTTCAACGGCGACTACGAAGAATGGGTTGCATGGAAGGAAAAGAGGAGGATTGACAGTTTACAGAGTTCCGTGGACAGAAAGGAAAAACAAACGGAACGGGCCACTGCGGAAGCCAGGTCTTTGCAACCTCCTGCACCAACGGCAGGTCAGCCACGGGCTGCCATCAACAAGGAATCAAAAAAAGAGTCACAAAAACTGCAACGCCAGTTTCAGCAACTGGAAGAAACGGTCAGCCAGCTAAAAACAAAAAAAGAACAATTGGAACTTTCGCTGGCAGCTCCGGAAACCTATTCTGATAAGAAAAAGTTCCTTGAAACGGAATCTGCCTATAAAAAAGCGGAGGAAGAACTTGCCCGGGCCATCCGTGAATATGAACGGGTGTTTGAGAAGATGATGGAGAACGAGAGAGGGTAGCATGGGGAGCCGGGAGTCCCGCCTGCTCCGCCTAAAACAGATTCGCCGGGCGGGGCGGGATGCGAAATACGGGATATGGGCGGCTTTATCAACAGGATGGAAAAGCACTTTACCATGGATGGAACCGGCCGATACAAAAGAATTTGCACATTTCCATATTTGCACATTTGCACATGCTGATTTGAGATTTCTTGCTAAATTGTAACGGTATAACCGCGGGCAAGTTCCATGAAACGTGCAGTCATCTTTTTCTTTTTCTGTTTTTTTTCCGTCTCCTTGTTTTCCCAGCAAGACAGTTCCGCCCACCGGCCGCGGATAGGTTTAACGCTCAGTGGCGGCGGCGCCAAGGGCCTGGCCCATATCGGCATCCTCAAAGCGATAGATTCAGCAGGTCTGAAAATTGACTATATAACAGGGACCAGTATGGGCAGCATCATCGGTGCGCTCTACGCAGTGGGGTACTCGGGTAAGGATATTGAGAACATCTCCTCCCATATCGACTGGGACCTGATGCTATCCAATCACTCATCCCTGCGCGTGATCGGTATGGAAGAAAAAAGCGAGTACGACAGATACATCGTGGAGTTGCCCTGGGTAAATCACTGGTTTCACCTGAGGACAGGTGTGCTGGAGGGGCAGGAACTCTGGCTGAAGTTTGCCGAACTTTTTTACCCCTACTACAACATCAAAGACTTCAGCAAGTTTTCGATCCCGTTCAAATGTATCGCGACAGATGTTTCCACCGGGGAAGCCGTTGTCCTGGACTCAGGCGAAATCGTTTCGGCCATCCGTGCCAGCATGGCCATCCCCTCTTTATTCACTGCCGTCGACTACAACGGTAAGAAACTGGTGGATGGCGGGGTGATCCGGAATTTCCCGGTTCGCGATGTCAAAGAGATGGGCGCTGATATTGTGATCGGTAGCAATGTGGCCAGCGGGCTGTTGGCCACCGACAAGGTGAAAAACGCCATCCAGGTATTATTACAGGTGGCTTTTTTCCGCGAAGCCGAAGATACCAGAACCGAGGTCCCGCTTTGCAACATTTATGTTCCGCAACCGTTGGAAAAATTTTCGATGGCGGGTTTCAGCGACGCGGATGAAATATTGCAGGCCGGCCTGGAGGAAGGCAGGAAACTCTATCCGCAATTAAAAAAACTGGCGGATTCGCTGGACCAGTTGTATGGTCCCCACCATGTTGAAAAGGACCGGCTCGCGGCCGGGTTCGCGGTCAAGGTATCTGGTTATGAAGTCAGGGGGCTTAAAAAAACCACTACTGACTATTTTGTCCATAAGATGGATCTGCTGACAAATCACTATTACAATGCGCAGGGTTTGTCAAACATGGTGCGCAGGGCCTTTGGCACCCGCTATTATGATAAAATCACCTATGCCCTGGAGCCGCAACCAGACAGTTCGGTGAGGATCATTTTTGATGCCACTGAAAATCCTGTCACCTTCGCCAAGATCGGGCTCAACTACAATAGCTTTAGCGGTATCAGCGCCATCCTCAACCTGACTACCCGCGATTTTTTTACACCCAATTCACGGAGCCTGGTCACCGTAAACATCGGTGAAAATTTCAGGGTCAGGGCGGAACATCTCCAATTTTTCAGCCGTACCAGCAATTTTCATTTCAACATCGGTACCCAGTTTGATCATTTTAATATCAGCACCTACGATAATTATCAACAAGCGGGGCTGTACGGACAGGGCTACCTGAGAGTGGACGGCCGAGTGGGTTACTCCGCAGCGAGCAGCCTGTCTCTTGGGATAGGCACCCGGTTTGAATTGACCAATACCAGTCCTTCCATTAATTCCACCGTCAATTTTAAGGGGCAAAACAGTTTCTTTACCAACTACTTTTTTATCAGGCATAATACGCTGGACCGTGCCGTATATCCCAAGCGGGGTATTCGCATCGATGCGGAAGCTGGTTGGGTGTATAGTCAAAATCCCGAAGTTACTTTCCAGTCGAATGGCCGCAATGTAGATTCACTGGATGTTGGCAGCAGCCCCTATGGCCGGGCAGTATTCAGCGTGGACACCTATAGCCCGCTCAGTCACCGCAGCACCCTGCTGATCCATGCTTTTACAGGCGTGAATTTTGATTATTCCAACAATATCATGAATGAATTTTCGATCGGCGGGTTGACCGAACAATTTCACAACCAGGTTACTTTTTCAGGGTTGCGGGAAGGGACTTTTTATTCGCCATCGACAGCGGAACTCCGACTCGGGTTGCGCTACCAGTTGTTCAACAATACCTTCCTGATCGGCAGGGTGAACACCCTGTTCAACAATTTTATCAGCACCAGTTCATTTTTCAAAAACCCCGATTTTCTGTCGGGCTATTCGCTCACCCTGGCCTACAACTTCGTGCTGGGGCCGCTCGAGCTGAGTGCCATGTACTGCGATCAGTCGCGCAAGGTTTTGGGATATGTAAATATTGGTATCCCGTTTTAGG
>DATJYH010000502.1:0-17619 GCA_035499675.1 Puia sp. | reverse complement strand
GATGTACAGTTCACGGTAGAAGGTGTTACCCGGGATGTGATGATAGAGCCCTTCCTCTTCATTTCCTTTATTGAAAACGGTTTTAAGCACGCGATGAATGACTCCAGTTTGAAACCATTCATATATGTCACCCTGAAAGTTGGTGAAAAACAAATTATCCTGAATGTAGTTAACAACACGGATATAGACCTGGAAACCCAGGCCAAGCGGATCAATGGCACAAGCATCAGGAACAGTAAAAGCCTGCTGGAACTGCTCTATCCCGATTCCTACGCGCTTGATTTTATCCAAACAGATGTGCAGACGGAAAAAAAGAGCGATACCCGCATGCGCAATGCAAGGGAACGCCTGAAACTCCTTTATCCCGATGCACATACCCTGGATGTAATTCTCAGCAACAATGCCTTTACCGTATCCTTAATCGTAAACCCACACAGCGCATGATCAGGTGCATCATCGTTGACGATGAGTTGCTCGCCCGGCAGGTGATACAAAATCACCTGCAACAAATACCCGGTTTTGAACTGGTGGCTCTTTGCCAGAATGCGATGGAAGCAGCCACGGTTTTGAAACAATCGGAGGTTGACCTGATCTTTCTTGATATCCAGTTGCCAGGAATGACCGGTCTTGATTTTTTGCGCTCGCTCAGCAGCCCTCCACTGGTGGTGCTCACGACTGCCTATGCAACGTATGCCCTCGAAAGCTATGACTTCAGCGTTATGGATTACCTTCTCAAGCCGATTTCGTTTGAACGTTTCAGTAAAACGATCAATAAGATCGTGCATGGAAGGCTTTTCAGCCAGGCCGCCGTTGAAAAAGACCTGCTCCCACCCGATCATATTTTCATCAAATCGGGGAACAAATTTTTCAAGGTCAATTTTTCGGAGATCGTGTACATCGAGGCCATGAAGGATTATCTTAAGATACACACGCCGGAATACAAACTGGTGACCCTGCAAACCATGGCTGACATGGAAAAACTCCTGCCACCCAGGCAGTTCATAAGGGTGCACAAATCATACATCGTGGCGGTTTCCCGTATCAAAAGCATCTATGGAGGCTCGGTTGAACTCGAAAAAATTACCATTCCCATCGGGCTTAGCTATAAGTCAGATGTAATGAACCTGGTGGCGCGAAGGCCCTGAAACAACAACAGGCAGGGAACCTGTCCCCGCCTGTTTTATCTGGTCGCACTTTCCACTGCGTTTAGTGATTACGGATCTGCCGGCTCACATGATTTTCCTGTTGGTTGAGCGTGCGTTGTTCGGATTTGGTGATATGGCCATGATCCTGGGATGCCATATCCTTTTCCTCCCGCCTGATCTGGTGATCTTCATGGTGCAATTTGCCTGCTTCAGCCCGGCTCATTTTTCCATCTTCCACCTTATCGTGAATGCGCCTGTTCTGGTTGGCCAACCGGTCATTCACCTGTTCCCTGCGGGGATGGGTCTGGCCCCAACGGCCGTCGGCCGCAAAGGAGGCGTTAAAAGACAATAATGCTACAATGAGTGCTGTGGTTGTAAAGAGTTTTGTTTTCATAAACTACATTTTACTATCAGACCATATACACGAAATGAAGTTTAACGTGGCAAAGCCAGTTGCATCGCTTTTACAAGCTTTTAACAAACAGTGTCATGTCTGCTTCTACGCCTGTAAGGCATTTTACAGGTACACGTAACAGTTGTATATAGCAGCAGGCAATTAACGTATAGCCATTGGTGTTATAGTACCATCACCAATCAATTTACCTCGGGTTCATCCCGGGAGATACTGCAAACATCTACGATGGAATGGGTTAGTATGGTGAAAAATTAAAAAACCTCACCGATGCCTGCAGCAATGTAAAATCTGCGCTGTTCACCAGGAGATAAAATTGCATGGGCAAAGCGAACCATTCCAGTACACTGATTACCGCCAGCAGGAATTTACCCTGGTTATTTATTTGTACCGGCCGAATCTTCACCAGGCTTTGCAATTAGTAATGCTGATTCCCCCCATCATCCCTCTTCCGTGAAACCCTATTTTCTTATTTTATTCCTTCTTACGCTCCAAGCGTACCTGTTTTAACTTTTCCAGCCCGCTTGTAACAAGCAATAATAACTCCTGTTGATGTAACAATACTTTCTGTTAATGTAAATCCCGCCGGAATCGATCCCTTGCCAAAAAGCTTTTTACCCTTACCCAGGGTCAGGGGGTGAATTTTGAGTCTGAGTTCGTCTACCAGGTCATTCTTTAGCAGCAGCTGAACGAGCTCACTGCTGCCCCAAACATGAATATCACCGCCCTTTGAATGCTTGAGTTTCCTGATATCTGCCAGGCTTTTTATCAATACCGAGTTTTTCCACCCGGTAACCATCGGATCCGACTTTTTTAGTTTTTTGGAAAACACATATTTTGTCCCTTCATTGATACCTGGCCAAAAGTCTCCGTGTTCAGGCCAGTAGCCGGCCCAGATCTTAAATGTTTTTCTACCCAGCAAATAATCTGCAGGCTCCATCTCCTTTTGTACCACTTTATCATATTCCTCATCGCCATAGGGTGCCACCCAGCCACCGTATTTGAAACCGCCTGATGTATCTTCCCCGGGTCCGCCCGGTGCCTGCATGACCCCATCCAGGGTGATCATTGATAAAACCGTTATTTTTCGCATATAATTTCGTTTTATGATGATTCAAATTTCCGCAACAAATGCGATGCCATGCCGGTAGGATTACGACAATATGAGTGGCTGAATACGACAAGCATGGATCGTCCTATACAGACAGGCGGAGCTGTCTCATCATACGTTCTTAATGAAATCAGCAATTTGAGCAGGAACCCCTTTTGCCCTTCCTCTGATAAAAGATAAATCGGCTGTATGGTTACGGCAAGGACGCAGTAAGCCCGGGAGTGCGTCGATCGCCATGGCGAGACCCGCCTGGGAGGAGCTTTTCTTATTCAATCAGTTTTTCGCGGATGGCCTTTGCCACGGCGCCGGACATACTGGCTACATGCAGTTTTTCGTAGATGTTTTTTATATGCGTCTTAACGGTTTCATAGGCAATGCCGCATTTATCTGCTGCTATTTTATAGCTGGCCCCCTCTATCAGACATTTCAGGATTTCCTTTTCACGTTTACTCAGGTTATAATTTTCAACCAGGTCAGTTTTATGAAAATGGTCCCTGAACAGCCTTAGTATTTTGCCCGCAATGGTTGGCGACATGGGTGATCCACCTGTCATGAGTTCGTCGATGGAAGCAGGTAATGCAGCAGGCAGGTAACTTTTAAGCACATAACCCGAAGCCCCGGCACAGATGGCCGCGAATACTTTCTCATCATCATCAAAAATGGTCTGGACAAGGATTTTTACATCGGGATAATTTGTTCTTATCAGTTTTGTGGCATCAATTCCATCGATGGGTGAAATGCCTATATCCATCAGTACAATATCCGGGGTATGACCCTTCAAATGTGCAATCATATCACGGGTATTCCGCCAGGCACCTGCCAGCTCTAAGCCTGGCAATCCGTTTATCAGAATGGTTACTGCTTCCAGGAACTGCGCATTGTCCTCAAATATCGCCAGCTTGACATTCATGGAAGGATAAAATTAAGCACTAAGTCCCGGCCTGAAATACCTATTTCAGGGGATGGGCATACGAAAAACCACCGTCGTATTTTTTTCGTCAGAGCGAATCGACATATCGCCTTTCATTTCCTTCACCCTGGATTCCATATTGACCAGGCCATTGCCATGTTTTATTTTTTGCGGATCAAAACCTTTTCCGTCGTCTGCAATGGAAATGTGCAGCACGGAAGAAATACATGTAAACGATACAGACAGGTTTTTGCAGTCCGCATGCTTAATTGCATTGTTCATCGCTTCCTTTACAAGGAGATAAATATTCTTCACTGCTTCCATAGGCAGAACGTGCCTGAGGGATGATTCGTCTGCATGGATTTCCATGCGAATACTTTTTGATGTACAGGGCTCCAACCCGAATTCGGTGAGGCGCTGAACTATTCTTTGCAGGTTTTCATTTTTAGGGTTTATGGCCCAAACAATATCGCTCATTTTGTCCACCATCTCCTTTGCATTATTACTGATCTTGACCAGCAGTGAGTAAGCCTGATCCCTTGAGCCTGATTGCATATTGTGCCTGGCTACTTCGCTTAAAATGCTTATGCTTCCCAGGGTAGCGCCCACGTCGTCGTGCAGGTCTTTTGAAATATCATTTCGCATGGCCTGCATTTTAAGCAGCTGATTGATCCGGTACCGGTACAAACCGTATAACAGGATCAAAACGACCCCAACCAGCAGGCATTTGAACCACCATGTTTGCCAGAAAGGCGGAAGAATGACTATCAATAAAGAAGTAGTTTGTTCACTGCCAATCCCTTCCCTGTTTTCACATCTTACACTAAATGAATAAGTGCCCGGCGACAGGTTGGTGTAGGTTGCAAACCGCTGCTGACCCGCTTTTACCCAATCCGGATCCACGCCCTGTAACTTGTAATAATATTTAATCCGGTCAGGCTCCAGAAAGCTGAGCGATGCATAGTTTATAGTAATAAAATTGTGATCATAAGAAAGCAGCATGGAATCTGATTTATCCAATATAGAGTCCACAAGCAACGGCTGGTCAAAGACCCTGAACCCGGTAATGGTTACCTTTTCAGGGGGTTCCTTGTTGTCAATGCTGTCGGGCCGGAAGCTCACAAAACCACCGCTGTACCCGATCAACAGCCGGCCATCCTTTGTGTTACAAAAACGTGTGCAGTCATTGAAAACGTCTGCAACGATTCCATCTTCCAATCCATAATGGAAAACGGTGTTGGTGGTTATATTGACTTTGCAAAGTCCCATGCTGGTAGCAACCCAGAGATGGTTTGGCGCCTGAAAATGCAGTGCGGTAATGTTATTGCTGGGCAAACCATCCCTTACCGTGATGTAAGAAAACCGGTCCGTGCTGGGGTTAAAGAGATTTATGCCGCCGGAACTGGTCCCCAAAGCAAATAAAGTATCATTCACTTTTTCGATGCATTGTACGGAAATGTCAGATATGCCCCTGGACAGTTTATGATCCGGTACATACATCCTGGTATATCGCTGGGAGTCGACGTCAAATTTTTGAAAGCCGTTGTTTTGGGTGGCTAACCATAGATTTTGCTTATTGTCCACCAGCAAATCAAATACCTGCCGGATATTGCTTCCATGATTGGAAATTATCTCTGGGCAGCGCGTAAATGTTTTTTTGAGCCTGTCCCACCGGGCCAGCCCGCTGTACAAAGCCAGCCAAATATTTTGGGCGCTATCCGTGACCATGTTAATAATTGTACTTTGAAGGAACGCTGCAGGCTGGGAAGTGATGAACGTTCCATCAGCAGGATCATAGGTGCTCAACCAACCGTGCTGGCCACCCACCCATATTTTTCCTTCCGGTTGTCTGAGAAAGCACCAGGCGTGATCGGCAGGATCCCCGATGGCTGACCGGTTGCCAGGCCGGTGCGAGTAGGTTGCCTTGTACTGCAACTGATTACTGAAAACGTGAATGCCCTCCCCATAGGTAGCCACCCAAATATCTCCGTCATCTGTTTCCGTCAAAGCCAACACGTGTGTGGTGTTCAACGAACCGTTTTTACCTTCAGGAAGATCAATAGAATTAAATGGCTGCCGGTAGGGGTTAAACAGGAAGACCCCATTGTCGGTTCCGATCCATATATTTCCCTCCCGGTCCTCGCACAGGCACAACAGGTATTCATCGTAGTCAAGGCCACCGGGAGATTTTCTATTCAGTGGAATAGACCGGAAGGAATCGGTAGCAGGTGAATATGCCAGCAACCCATGTTTCCTGGCGCCCATCCAGATGGTTCCGCGTTTGTCCTGAAGTATGCAGTCAATCAGGATATTCTTCTTTTTGCCCGAAGGATCATCCGGGTCGTTGAATGAATATTCTTTAATCTCGTGCGTATTTAAATTATAGCGGTATAATTTTCCGGAATACGTATTCATCCAAAGATTCTCGTCCCTGTCGATATACAGGGTTCCCGGATCGCGGGCCAAATCGAAAACCGGAAGTCTTTCGGGATTGTGCACCCGATCATACAGGATACGATGTTTGGGGTCAAGCATACAAACCCCAAACAAAAGACTGTTTACCCATATATTGCCTTTTTGCTGGTCATATACAATCGATTTTGTCATGGCCATGCCGGGTTCCTTTGGAAATAAGTCGTCGTAGGCAACCAGCTTGTGCTGGCGCAAATCATACCTGGCAATGGAATTGTTGGAAAGAAGCCAGGCGTTCCCCTCATCATCCAAACAGGCGCTGCTGCTGTTGTCAAGGTCCCTTACAGAAGGGTTGTCAAGGCCGGATATCCTGGTATTTTTCTCCGTGGAAGGGTTGAACCGGTTAAACCCGGAAAATGCGGTAAGCACCCAAATATCGTTTTCCCGGTCTTTCAGCAGAAGAGTAATGTTGTCGGAGCTGATACTTTGCGTATCGTATGGGTTGTGATGATAGGCGGTATGCGCATATCCGTCAAATTTTTGCAACCCGTTGGTAGTCCCGATCCACATGAAGCCCTTGTTGTCCTGAATAATGCTGGTCACGCCCTCGCCTGTCAGGGCAGGTGAAGAAGTGATGTGCCGCAGCACATAGGATGTTTTTTGACCATACACGCTGCCATGCTGGTAAATAATAATGGCTGATAAAATAAGAAGTATGTCTTTCATTGGAGAAGACACAGGGGGAGTAGTTTATCCGAACGCTTCTAAAATTAGTCATAATTCCAAACTACTGTTTGAACAAATTCGAAATGTGCGGCCACACGCTGTTGTCAGCCGGACAAAACTTCCGCCTTAATACCGGGATCATATGAGTGCTGCCTCGTTGCACATCCGGACCCGATGTATTTGAAACAACCCAGATGCCGGTTGAGGACATCCGGCCATTTTCTAATCAACTTCCCCCGTTTTGGTGATTGTTTTGCGCACCGGCCAGGTTTAATTTTATACCTATTTAAAAACGCATTCACATGTTGACTGCCAGTTTTGCTACGAATATCTTCCTGCGCGGCGTGACCAGCCTGTCGCTGCTGGCTGCCGGCATTTTGTTTGCACAGGGATGTAAAAAAAATCCGACCGGTACGCCCGGCACAGGCGGGGTAACGGGCGCCACCGCATTGTTGACGGAAGTAACGCTTGTTGCCATGAACGAAGCAAATAGCACCGTTGAAAGCGCAACGACCATGATTTCCTACGATGCAAACGACAATTTCATCCAGACCCAGCTTACAGATACTGCCTATACTCCGGGTATAACATTTCTCACCAACGAGATCACTACATTTACCTATGGAGCCAGCCTTATTTCAAATCTTACCGAGGCCATCACTACGCAAGCGCAGGTTGCCGGCCAGGCACCTTATGGTACCAATGACTCGACCTATATCACTTTTTATTCCAGTGGCGGCCAGGTTACTTATTTTACCTCGATTAACAAAATCAGCACAGTTGGAGTCCCCTACCCAACCAACACCACTACCCTGGACAGTTCGCTGGTAACCTATGATGCAAACGGCAATATTGCCAGCTATACCGTTTATCAACAGGATACGGTGCCCGGAGGGCTTTACAATCTTTTTTATACGCAAACATTTACCTACAGCGGGGGTAACCTGGCGGGCTACACGCTCATCAATGATGCCACGCCAAACCAATCCACTACCACCGCCACCTACAGTTATAATAACCATTACGCTGCTTCTCCTTTCTACAGTATTATCCCGGGAGTTTTTATAAAAAGCACCAATGATGTATCCGGCTTAGATATCACTCAAACCGGTGTTAACGCGGGCAATACCGTCTATACCTATAGTAACACGTATAATGCATCTGGTCAGCCTACACTTTCATCGGTGACTGTGTCCATGACACCGACGAGTGCCTCTCTTCCGGCAACTGAAACGATTCACTATTATTACCAACAATAAACAAATTTTGGAACCGGTCATTCGTACACCAATCAGGGAAAAGCAGCACCCAGGGCAGGGTTCACTTAATGGAGGTGATGGCGGTTGACCCATTGACAGTTTGGGTTTTTATGATCCCGAAACCAGGCGTATACCAGGATATGGATTCTGTGCTCATCGGCGGCATGGCTCTTCCACCCATATTCACGGTAGTTGTATTCCTGGAATCAATCTTAAAGCAGGACCATGACCCGGCGGACGTAGTTACAGATTCCTGACCCGTTACTTTCCGGTCGGTAATGCTGATGGTAACCGTTTCCTGTATGTTCTGCATGTTCACATTCATTGTGAAACCTCCGTCCTTGAGTTGGTCACCTATGTGCAGGCTGGATGGAAATTCCAGGAATTCGTTGCCAATGCTGGCGTCGGCAGTGCCGGTGGAATGGGGCTGCTGCGGCATCATCATCTTCAGGTCAACCATCATTACGCCCGCGTTACATTTCACCACACTGTTGGATCTTGCGATGGATTTCCCGGTCTTGTCAAACAACTCGGAACTTAGACCAGCGGTCGTTGTGCTTCCTTCGCTGCTGACATCCAATACCTGGTACACCTGTTTTCCATTGATTTCTCCTGACTTGTTATAAATGGTCATTTCAATCGTCTTACCCTTTTGGAAAAAAAGAAACTGCCGGCAGTCCTGCCCGAAAACAGGCAGGACGCCTATCATGCTGATCAGCCAGGTTATTTTCCTCATAAAAGTTTTGTTTTTATGGATTGTAAAAAATCTCTGAAACCGGGAACCGGGCTCACTTTCTTTTCCGGGTCGATGGTCTTTTATCTATTCGTCTTTGATTGGGTCATTGGCTGATCTTTCGAATCAGGTTATTCCCTGTATCCGCTACATACACATTTCCTGCGGCATCTACTGCTATTCCAATGGGATTGTTAAACGTAGCCGTGGTATACCCGCCATCTGCAGCCCCTGGCTGGCCGGTCCCAGCCAGTGTGGTCACGCCTCCTATCGGATCAATCTTCCGAATCTTGTTATTATGTGAATCACTAACATAGATATTGCCCTGCCTGTCAACTGCAATTCCACTTGGGCTATTGAAAGAAGCAAATACGCCGAGTCCGTCATCTGAACCTGCGGTACCGCTACCGGCCAGGGTGGATACCACCCCCGAAGGACTGATCTGACGTATCAGGTTATTTAACTCATCAGCTACGTATACCGTATCGCCCGCGTTCACCGCTACCCCAATCGGCCCATTAAATGTGGCAACCGTGGCAGCGCCATCTGTCCGGCCCCGGCTACCGGAGCCAGCCAACGTTGTGGCAAACCCTGACGGGCTGATCTTTCTTATTGCGTTAGCATCAAAGTCAGCCACGAAGAGGTTTCTTTGCCGATCCACTGCTACGCCGAATATGTTGTTGAATATGGCAAACATGCCATCGCCACAATTGTCTCCCTGGCAGCCGTGGTTGACTCCCGTGCCGGCATAAGTGATTACCACGCCCGAGGAGCTGATCCTTGTAATCCATTCATCGGCATTATCTGCTATGAAAATTGCTCCGGTGATATCTATCGCAATTCCTGTGGGATCGGAAAATTCAGTAACATTGGGCACAGCATTGCCTGAATCAGCCGGAGTATTACCCCCAAAATTACTCACTCCAAATACCGGGCTGATCAGCCGGACTCTATTATTTTGTATATCTCCAACATATATATTTCCCAGCGTGTCTACCGCCAATGCATACGGCTCGTCAAAAGAAGACTGCAACCAGGGGCCGTTGGTTGATCCGGCTGTTCCGTTACCTGCCAGGGTAGTTACCTGCGTCTTCGCTGCTGTGGAAGGGGAATTCCCTGACTTTGTACATGATGTAATCACCGAAGCAATGGCCGTTCCAACCAGCGTCAGTGACAGTGTAACCCATTTCATATTCCACAAAACTAAATCCAAATAAAGGCCGGGTCAATCACCAAAACTGGGGAGGAAGAGGAGTAACCTATCTTGTCGTAATGCAAGACTCGCCCGGGAGGGAAGATCATTCACTGCTTATTGATATCGTTCTTTTATAAACCGATGATCCTGGCAGAGGCCGGGATAGCACCATGAACGGGACTCCCCACTCCACCGGTGTTTTTGTGGAACTGCCGCCTCCGGTTATCAGGATACAATGAGGACGATAAAAATGGAACAGTTGAATTGATAAGATGATGACTTCTCTTTTTCCTGTTGGCAAATCGTTCCCTCCGGGCGCGGGTGTTTCGTGCGGCCAGGTGACCATTCCATGCGGATGGAGTAGCGTGCAGGGACAACCCGTGCCGTCATACGTGATTAAGGATTTTATCAAATTGAAGACTATCTCTTTCAGACTATTGTTTTGATATGGCGGGCCTGTAGCCGCGCAGGACGAATTTCTGGATCTTGCCTGTAGCTGTTTTGGGAAGTTCGTTTACAAAAGAAACCCGGTGCGGCTTCTTGAATGAAGCCAGGTGACGGCCCACGAATGATTTTACTTCGTCTTCTGTAACCGAACCACCAGGCTGCAGGACAACAAAAGCATGGGGGGATTCACCCCATTTTTCATGCGGCATTCCCACAACGGCTGCCTCGCGGATCATGGGATGCCGTAAAAGCACACACTCCACTTCAACCGATGAAATGTTTTCACCGCCGCTGATGATGATGTCTTTGATACGGTCCCGGATCTCTATATAACCATCCGGATGAACAACGGCTGCGTCACCTGTATGGAACCAGCCATCCCGAATGGCCTGTGCGGTGGCCTGCGGGTCATTATAGTATCCCTTCATCACAACATTTCCCCTTACAATAATTTCCCCCACCGTTTCCCCATTCCAGGGCACGTCATGAGTCTGCTCATCCACTACTTTCAGTTCGCCGGAAGTAATTAGTTCTACACCCTGCCTGGCCTTGATATCAGCCAGGCCTGCGGGCGTCATGGCGTCATGTTCCGGCCTGGGTTCACAAATGGCAATAAACGGCGCGGTTTCCGTAAGACCATAAACATGGAGCACGGACCATCCAAGTTCATTTTCTATTTTTTCCAGGGTCGCTGCAGCCGGCGGGGCACCTGCCGTCAGCAAACGCACCTGGCCGTATGCCTGCTTTTTTAGCGTGTCGTCCGCGTTCGCCAGTCCAATCAATATCGTTGGGGCAGCGCAAAACATGGTAACCTTTTCCCGTACAATGGAATCAAAAATCATTTCAGGAACAACTTTCCGCAAACAAATATGCGTCCCCCCGCAAGCTGTGACGGTCCAAACGAAAGTCCATCCATTGGCATGGAACATTGGTAAAGTCCAGAGGTAACGGTCCTGCACCGTCATAGGGCAATGGACCAGCGTACCGATTGTATTGAGGTAGGCATTGCGATGTGAGATCATCACGCCTTTCGGTTTGGATGTTGTTCCGCTGGTATAGTTGATGGTAAGCGTATCCAGTTCGTTGACCTGCCAGGGACTAAAGTCCGGCGGTGAAGACTGCAACAGGGCTTCATATTCAAGCCAGCCTGGTTTGTGGCCTTCAAGCGCTACAAAGTATTCAACACCGGGAAGTTCATGCCTGATTCCATCCACCAGTTCCAGATAGTCCTGGTGAACACAAACCATGCGCGCGCCGCAGTGGTTGAGGATGTAAGAGATCTCGGAACCGGAAAGGCGGTAGTTGATGGGCACCAGGATGGCCCCTATCTGGGGAATGCTGTAGAAGGATTCCAATTGAGGAAGGGTATTCGGCGCAATATAGGCCACCCGGTCAGATGGCCGGATGCCGAATTGCTGCACGGCGGATGACCACCGGTTGCAGCGATCAAAGAATTGCCGGTAGGTAAGTCTTGTGTCGCCATCAATGACCGCAAGCTGCCCGGGATAGAGTTTACCTGCGCGTCGCGCAAAATCCATCGGAGTAAGCGGGGTTTCCATTTTGAGATGATATGAGTTGTCTCTAGTTTTGTACGGCCGCCAGGCAGCCAGCCGGTCCTGGCCTGCAATGAAAAGAAACATCCACTCCTATCTGGCCGTCTGTCCCTCACGAAATGGGCCGTTCACTAAATGTAAACAGTAATCCATCATGAAACAAGAGGTTACCATTACGTTACCTGTAAAAAAACGCCGGATCAATATGGATGATCATAAGTGTTCGGTGATCACTACCCTGAAGATCTTCGCGGCAAAATGGAAGCCCTGCATTCTTTGCTACCTGGGTGAGCACCCCATGCGATACAATGAGCTTTACCGCATGGTGCCAAACATAAGCAGGAAAATGCTCTCGGACCATTTGAAAGAAATGGAAAAAGATGAACTCATCATCCGGAAACAATTTGACCGGAAAAGACAGCGCGTGGAATATGATCTTTCCGACAAAGGCCGGTCGTTGCTGCGCATACTGGAAGACATCCAACACTGGGGTTTGAAAAACCTGCCCGGCGTGTTGTCCATAAAAGAAATGATCTGCCTGAGCACCTGACTGCCGGGTCACTTTACACCAGGTCCTATGGTATGGTTTTCTTTTTACCTGATGACAAATCCCATCAAAAAAAAGTTATCTTAAAAAAAATTGATTCAGTCCCAACAACCCCTCGTCATCCTTCCGGAACGCAAATAATTTATATTGAAAATAAGGCATTTTACAGGTACACGTAACAGTTATATAAAGTAGTAAACATCTAGCGCATAACCATTAATGTTATAGTACCATCATCACTCAATTAACCTCGAGCTCATCCCGGGAGGGAAGTTTCGGAAAAGGGGTATGTGGCTCAGCCTGGTACCAGAACACGACCGAAGATATATTGTCCTGCAGGGGCAGGTAGCGCCCGTCGTGTCGCCAGCCCAGGTCCTGAATAGTAACTTTGAGGTCTTTTTCAAACCGGATGGGATCCGTGATATGCCAGCGATACATTCCGAAACGCTGGGCGACATCGTAATGTCCATCACCCCGGATCACCTGGGGTAAACCGGTATAAGGACTACAGAATTCGGTGTAGCCGGAGGTTTCCACCCCGGATGGGTTTTTCTTTTTGGTATCAAAATCATAGGACCCGCAGAAATAGTCTTCCGTTCCGGTTCCGCAAATGGTTGGAAAACGGGTATCCCCATCCATATAGAATTTGATCTCACCTTCACCCCACCAGCCGTTGTTATGCGCCCCATAGGCAAAATAGGTCCCCACATACTGGCCTTTACCACGGATACTGTCTACCAGTACATAGTTCTCTTTGTACGGAACAGCATGCACGCTCCTGAACTGAGCGTGAAAATAGGCCGCGTCGGAGGGCACTTCTGTTTCAATATAATCTACCTGGTAATACAGCACCATGTCCTGGTCGCCGATATTCTCCATCGTGATCCTGCACTTTTTCCGAAAGGGCATCGGCCAGTAACAGTTAAAGGCGCTCCCCGGGTTTACACAAACCGCCAGGGACTGCAGGGGCGCATACTGTCCCCATCCCATGCAAAAGAAATCACCAACGGGGGTTTCAACAGAAGGCTCCTTTTCATCGTCCCAGTATATGCGAAAAATGGAGTAACGCCAGTTGCCGGTAGGCGTCATCCAGATATGTTGTATGGATCCAGACCCAATGATCTCGGCCATGGTAAAGCTGGTCTTTGCCTTTATGACAATACTCGGACTGATCTTCCATCCCTGTCCGAGGTCCCTGGCTGGTCCGGCACCGGTGCCGCTCACCGCTTTGCCACCCTCTCCTTTCGCCCCGGTAAGGTTCTCGGGGCTAATCGACCGGCTTTTTGCATCAGACAGGCGATAAAGATTGCCGAGGTTTACATCGGTTCCGTTGAATTTTTGCTGGGCCTGCAGGGCAGACAGGGTCAACAACCAACCGGCTGCCAAAAGAAAATGTCTCATATGTTTTGTTTAAGAGATGTACGTATACAGGATACTGTTAGTAAAAAATTGTATGCCCCCTACACCGCCGGTTTGGGTTGCGGAATAACCCGGTAGCCTCTCCATCCATACATAAAAATGACAACAAAACAGATCAGCGGCACAATATAGGCCATCTGGATGCTTCCCGTGTGATCGGAAATCAGCCCCATGCAAAAAGGCACAAAGGCGCCCCCCACAATGGACATCACCAGGAATGAAGATGCAATTTTTGTTTCTTCTCCAAGTCCTTTGATGCCCAGCGCAAAGATGGTAGGAAACATGATCGACATAAAGAAGGGCACCGCCATCACGGCGTAAACTGCCACAGTTCCTTTTGTGCCCAGGGCAACCGCCAATAGCAATATATTGATCAGCGCATATAGTGCAAGCAGTTGTGCAGGTCTTACAAAGCGCATAAAAAAAGTACCTGCAAACCGGCCCAGCATAAACCCGGCCATGGCAATATACCCCCAGAGATAGGCGGCTCTTTTTTCAGGCAGGTCCATCACATATCGCGAGAAACGAATAAAAAAACTGCCCACCCCTACCTGTGCGCCCACGTAGAAAAATTGGGCCAGCACTGCCCAGGCCACATGCCGGTGCCGGAACACCTTTATGGAGAAGGATTTTTTCTCATCCGCACCCTGCTCCCGTATATCGGGCAGATGGGTAAAGAAAAAAAAGCAGGCAACCACACATACTACCAGTGCAATGATGAGATAAGGCAGTTTGACCGTATCAGCTTCCGACTGCAGATAATTATTCAACTGTGCCGCCGACATCGCTTTTAACTCAGCCGGCGTATGCTCAATCCCGGACAATATGAATTTGCCACCCACAATCGGGGCCACCACGGCCCCCACACCATTAAATGATTGAGCAAAATTCAATCGCCGCTCGGAACTCGACGGGTCTCCCAGTTTGCTGACATAGGGATTCGCCACGGTCTCCAGGAAAGTGGCGCCGCTTGCAGAAACAAAAAGTGCAAAGAGAAAAAACAGGTAGCTGCGTTCAGAGGCAGCGGGAATAAAAAGGAGGTCGCCGGCGGCGTAAAGAAGCAGGCCAAATAATATCCCTTTTTTGTAGCCATATTTATGCATAAACAAGCCGGCGGGGATGGCAATAACACAATACGCGAAATAAATGGGAAAATCCACCAGCGACGACTGTGTATCATTGAGCTGGCAGGCCTTCCGCAGGTGTGGAATAAGGATGGGATTCAGGTTGTGCAAAAAAGCCCAGAGAAAAAACAGGCTGGTAACAAGAGCAAAAGCCAGCCGGGTGTTTTGTTGGGACGGTTGTCGGTTGTTTGAATTCATGCAATCGTTTTGGTTTATGGTTGATGCCGTTGTGATCGTCCTCACCGGAAGCCGATTGTTTTCCTGCTCAGCGGCGTAGGCCGATCGTATTGGTCAATGTACCGATCCCTTCAATCGTTATATCCACACGATCGCCTGGTGACAGCGTAAAACCCGCAGGCGGTACCATTCCGGTACCCGTCATCAGCAAAACGCCGGTCGGGAAATCGCATTCCCGGTACAAATAGGAAGCAAGTTCAGTCAGCGATCTTTTCATCCTGTTTAGCCGGATGCTGTCCTCAAATACAGCCGCCCCCTTTCTTTGTATGACGATGCTGATGGACGTTTCACCAGAAAGGGGTTGCGGTGGCACGTAGAGACAGGGCCCCAGCGCCGCACTTCTTTCGTACACTTTTGCCTGTGGCAGGTACAGAGGGTTTTCCCCCTCAATGCTTCTTGAACTCATGTCGTTGCCAATGGTATACCCCTGGATCGTTCCCTGGCTGTTGATGTAAAGCGTAAGCTCCGGTTCCGGTACATTCCAGGAGGAGTCTTTGCGAATATATACCTCTGTGTTATGTGCGGCTACCCGTTGGGGTAAGGCCTTAAAAAAAAGCTCGGGCCTCTCGGCACTGTATACTTTATCATAAAAATCCGCGCCACCGGACCCTTTGGATTCCTCCATACGGGCATCGCGGCTGCGGAGATAGGTGACGCCGGCCGCCCATACTTCCTGGCTGCCGATGGGGGCTTCCAACTCCGTGTTTACCCAGGCGTCAAAGCTGCTGTCATCGATACGTTCATCGTGACTGATTTTGCCCGATAAAAATTGGTGAAGGTTATCCCGGTTGATCAACTGATCCCACGACTCTTTCATCAGGAATACCTCCCTGTTGTGCTGGAGCAGGATTCCCTTTGCTGTCTTGAATAATTTCATGTTGGGGAAATTACAGAAAGATTACCATTTCTTGAGCGTATCAAGGTCTACTTTCAGCAACTGAAACACCAGGGCTTTTAAAGCCAGATAGTCGCCCTGGAAATGACAGGTGGCCTGGGAATATTCTTCTGCTTCACCAGGTCTCAATTCCCTGGCGGGAGAAGATGATTCCACCTCGTAAAACGGGCCCAGCTGGCTTCCATCCGCCAGTGGACCGTCGTTGTAGGAGTTGATCACATCCCCCGCAAAGGGTCTCTGCTGGATCTCCCACTTGGAATTTACATAGAGGCTGTCCGGGTATACCTGTGGAAGCACCAGGGTGAGGATGTTCCGCTTGAAATCGAAACTGGCAGCCATGGGCTTCGCGATGCGCGGCGACAGGCCGATCTTGCTCCGAAATCTTCCATCACAGCGGAAAAAGAGAACGCTGTCGCCTACCATGAGCCGGTCAGGCGGAATGCTTCCAAAATAATTATCGGTTATATATGAACGTGAATCCGGGCCGGGATGAAAGGGAATGATCACCTGGGTAGCGTCGGTGGGCGTCATCATGCCCAGGAGCCAGATGGACAAGAGACCGTTTTCCCGGCCCCAGGTATCCTTCCCCTGGTTCCGCACCTGGTTCACGCTTTCATATCCCACAAAACGGAGTCCGGTAGGCAGGCTGATATGAAGCCTTTCTTCGATGTCTTTTCTTTGCAACAAACGAATCCGCCGCCGGATGGCGATATCAAATGGGGTACCGGAATAATTTACGATGCGGGCCTCTTTTGAAAATTCGGCCTGTGAAGCATCAGCGCTGACAAGGTGGTAGGCAACCGTATCAAGGAGGGCCGGAACCTGCCAGTGCCCGATGTTGAAGGAATCGCCTTTTTTAAAGTAAATCGAAAACTGTCCTCCCTCGGGTCCCAGCCAGAATCGTTCCTCGCCGCCATAGGGATTGAAGGACCGTTTTTTTTGCCCCGAGGCGATCAGTGTCTCATTCAGCCAGCCAAAACTGTTGCCGCTGTCCCCCGCAGCCGTGCTCGTCATCACCCGGCCTTCGTAATCGGCACAGAGCAATACGCGCGACAAGCCGCTGCTGTCGTACAGTTCGCAGCTGACCCGGGTATTTTTTTTCAACAGCGCGAGGTCATGTCCATAGGTTCCCTTCTGGAGCTCTTGTTTCGGTTGAACATGATGGTTACAGGCTGCCAGCAGTGAGGCCAGCGCAACGCAGGCAAATATGGATGGACAGTGATGCATATGGTTGTTTAGAGAGAAATGCCGCGTTTCCAGGGAATGAAATCGTCGTGTTGCGACGCTTCCGCCTTCGCCCTGATATCGCCGCTGGCCACCCTGATCATATATTCCAGGATCCGTTCCCCGGCTTCAGGAATGGTCTCCTTTCCTTCAATGATGGTCCCGGTATCAATGTCGATGATGTCGTTCATTTTTTCATAGAGCCTCGTGTTGCTCGATAATTTGAGTACAGGAGCAATGGGATTGCCGGTTGGTGTACCTAACCCGGTC
>DATJYH010000501.1:0-10537 GCA_035499675.1 Puia sp. | reverse complement strand
CAGGGATCCATCCTGCGTTAGACCCACACCGCTATGTCCTACAACGGCAGGGAAACCCGGGAACATGTGATTGCTTGCATAGTGCTGGCCGGAAGTGGTCAACTTGTCGAAGTTCTCCAGCACCGCCGCTTTGATTTCAATCAATACATCGTCGGGGCCCGCCACAGGATCGGTGAAATCACGGTATTGCGGCGTATCCCCGAATTTTTCAATGACTGCTGCTTTCATATGAACCTTTTTTATACAAAAGTCTGCAGTCATTCCCCGGGGAAAAATAACAAAAGATAAGAAATGCTATTTCTTCAGCTTGTTCCGGATGCGGCTGAGTGACACGGGCGTAATACCAAGATAAGAGGCGATGTATTGTTGCGGTACCCGCTGGATGATTCTCGGGTTTTCTTTGACCAGGTTCTGGTATCGCTGTGCAGGCGTATCTTTTATGAAGGAGAGAAAATGTTTCATATAAAGAAGCTGACGCTCAAACATCGCGTTCATCATGTCTTCCCTTAGTTCAGGGATGGCGCTTGTTTCTTTCACAATCCGGTCCAGGTCTTTTTTGTGGATCCAGTGGACGATGCAGGGTTCGATGGTTTCGATCGTAAAATAACTGGGTACATTTTTCCTAAAGCTTTCGGCCGAGGAGACTCCTTCATTCTCGAAGAAAAACTGGAAGGTGATATCCCTGCCATGGTGGTTAAACCAGATCCGGAGGCAACCTCTTTCAATCAGGAATGCCTTCCTGGATATCTCTCCTTCTCTTAACAAAATGGTTTTTGCAGGCACTTCCATACGCCTGTAACAACTGATATAGTCGTCCCATTTGTCCTTTAGCTGAGGAAACCGGTCTTTGAATTTATCAAACATCTCCCCGGGAATTGTCAAGGGTGCCGGACAACAGTGGTCCTGCGTTCAGCAGATTAGCGAAGTTGCGCTTAACCGTAGGAGGCCGCGATGATGGAATTGTCTCTTGTTTCAAGCAGCGAGCTTCCCATCAGGTATTCATCTACCTTTCTGGCACATTCTCTTCCTTCGCTGATTGCCCATACTACCAGTGATTGTCCCCGGCGCATATCCCCGGCCGTGAAAATCTTGGCGATATTGGTCTGGTAGTTTTTTTCCGAAGCTTTTACATTGCCCCGGTCATCCAGTTCTATTTCCAGTTCATTGATCAGTCCTTCGTGCTGGGGATGTACAAATCCCATGGCCAGCAGGGCGAGGTCGCAGGGGATTTCCCTTTCGCTGCCCGGTATTTCCACAAACCTGGCCGGTTTTTCGTCGTCGGTGAATTTCCATTCCAGGTCGACCAGTTTCAGCGCTTTCAGGTTCCCGTTTTCGTCGCCGATAAATTCCTTGGTAGCCACGGCCCATTGACGCTCGCATCCCTCTTCATGAGAGGAAGAGGTTTTCAGGGTCATGGGATAAGTTGGCCAGGGCATAAAGGCTGTCCTGGACTGTGGTGGTTTGGGCAGGAGTTCAAACTGCGTTACACTCTTTGCCCGGTGCCGGTTGGAGGTACCCACACAGTCGCTGCCGGTGTCTCCGCCGCCAATCACCAGCACATGCTTGCCGGTTGCCAGGATATCCGCTTCTTCCAAAGGTTTTGTGCTGACGCGTTTGTTCTGTTGTTTCAGAAACTCCATGGCAAAATAAACCCCCTTCAGTTCCCGGCCGGGTATGGGCAGGTCGCGCGGAATGGTAGATCCGCCTGCCAACACAATAGCATGGTATTCGCGCAGCAGGTCATTGATGCTTACGTTCACACCTACATGGGCATGGCAACGGAACTGTACACCTTCTTCCTCCATCAGCCTGATCCTCCTGTCCACTACCCATTTTTCCAGTTTAAAATCGGGTATACCATACCGTAATAAGCCACCCGGTGCGTCGTCGCGTTCAAAAACGGTCACGCTGTGCCCCGCATCATTCAGTTGGGCGGCAGCAGCCAGGCCCGCAGGGCCGGACCCCACTACGGCTATTTTCCTGCCGGTCCGCATATTGGGTTTCTTGGCCTTGATAAAGCCTTTGCTAAACGCGATCTCGATAATATTTTTTTCTATTTCTTCGATGGCCACCGGTTGCTGGTTGATCCCCAACACACAGGCACTCTCACAGGGAGCCGGGCAAATGCGGCCGGTAAATTCGGGGAAGTTGTTGGTAGAAGACAGTACTTCGTAGGCCTCCTTCCAGTCCTGGCGATACACGGCATCGTTGAACTCCGGGATCACATTGCCCAGGGGGCAACCGCTGTGACAAAATGGTATGCCGCAGTTCATGCACCTCGCCGCCTGGTGGTTGAGCTGATCAGGGGCATACAAGGGCACAAACTCCTTGTAATCATTTTTTCTCTCCTGCACCGGACGTTTGGCAGGCATCTCCCTTCCAAATTCCAAAAAACCCGTTGGTTTACCCATGTATCTGCTTTTACTGCTGTTTGTTGTTAGGTCCTTTGAGCTGACCGGGGCCACAGAGAACAACGGAGAGGTTCAGTCACACATGAGAGAGCCTGCTCCGCGTTCTCAGTATCTTTGGCGTCCCTTGGTCTCGGTACCCTGTGGCCCGTAAAGATTTATTTTTCTGTTTTTACTTTTGCTTTTTCCTTTTCCCTTTCCTTTTTTTCCGCCAGTACTTTTTTGTAGTCCTTCGGGAATACCTTGACAAAACTCCTGCGCTGGTTCTCAAAATCATCCAGCACAAATTTTGCCACCGTGCTTCCGGTATAACTATAATGCCGAAGGATCATATCGCGGATTTCCCACAAATCCTCATCGTCCACAGGATCCAGGTCCACCATTTCCTGGTTACACAACGAAGCGAAATTTCCCTTCACATCATAGATGTATGCGATACCGCCGCTCATGCCCGCTGCAAAATTCCGCCCGGTGTTGCCGAGGATCAGAATTTTACCTGCAGTCATGTATTCACAGCCGTGATCACCGACACCTTCCACCACTGCTTTCACACCTGAATTCCTGACCCCGAAACGCTCGCCCGCCTTGCCACGGATAAAGGCCTCACCGGAAGTGGCGCCGTAAAATGCCACGTTGCCGATGATGATGTTTTCCTCCGGCACAAACCCGGCTTCCGGTGATGGATACACGATGAGACGGGCGCCCGAAAGACCCTTTCCAAAATAATCGTTGGCATCCCCCTCCAGTTCAAGGGTGAGTCCGCGGGTGGCAAAGGCACCATAGCTCTGTCCGGCCGTACCGGTGAATTTGAAATGGACGGTATCTTCCGGCAACCCGGTGGACTGGTATCTTTTCGAAATTTCATTTGACAAAATAGTACCGATGGTACGGTCGGTATTTTTTACCCGGAAAGAAGCGAATACTTTTTCTTTTTCTTCCAGCGCAGGCCTGGCTGCAGCCAGCAGTTTCCAGTCGAGCACATCGGCCAGTCCATGATCCTGTTCCTCCTGCTTGTGCAGCCCGGTGTACATCGACAGGGGCTCTTTGTACAGGATGGAGGAAAGATCCAGCTTATGATATTTCCAGTGCGTAACGTTTTCCCTGGCTTCCAGGCAATCTACCTGGCCTACCATTTCTTCAATGGTCCTGAACCCAAGCTCTGCCATGATCTCTCTCAGTTCCTGAACCAGGAAATGGAACAGGTTAACGACGTACTCCGGTTTCCCGGCAAACCGTTTGCGCAATTCAGGGTCCTGGGTGGCCACCCCTACGGGACAGGTGTTGAGATGACACTTGCGCATCATGATACAACCTTCGGATACCAGTGCGGCGGTGGCTACGCCCCATTCTTCCGCACCCAGCAGCGTGGCGATGGCTACATCACGACCGGTTTTTAACTGTCCGTCCGTCTGCAACACCACGCGGCTGCGCAATTTATTTTTTACCAGCGTCTGGTGTGACTCAGCGAGGCCCAGTTCCCAGGGCAGCCCGGCATGTTTGATGGAACTGATGGGAGAGGCTCCCGTTCCGCCATCATGCCCGGATATCAGGATCACATCAGACTTGGCCTTGGCCACGCCGGCTGCAATCGTTCCCACACCTGCTTTGGATACCAGTTTCACGCTGATCCGTGCATCGCGGTTGGCATTTTTTAAATCGAAGATCAATTGTGCGAGGTCTTCTATAGAGTAAATATCGTGATGGGGTGGGGGAGATATCAAACCTACACCCGGTGTGGAGTGACGCACTTTCCCGATCCATTCGTCCACTTTATGACCCGGTAGCTGGCCGCCTTCTCCCGGCTTGGCACCCTGTGCCATCTTGATCTGTAATTCGTCGGCCATGGTGAGATAATAACTCGTTACCCCAAACCTGGGAGAAGCCACCTGTTTGATGGCGGAGCGCATGGAATCCCCGTTGGGCAGTGTTTCATAACGCAGCTCATCTTCCCCTCCTTCACCCGTATTGCTCTTGGCGCCGATCCGGTTCATGGCAATCGCCAGCGTGGAGTGCGCTTCATGCGAGATGGATCCAAAACTCATCGCGCCCGTGGCAAAACGACGGAGTATTTTTTCCGGTGCTTCCACTTCGTCGATGGAAATGGAAGGACGATTTCTTTTAAAACTAAACAGGCTTCTCAATGTTGCCGCCTTCTCCGACTGATCATTGACCAGTTTGGAATATTTTTTAAAGGCCGTATAATCGTTCATCCGCGTTGCATATTGCAGCATGTGGATGGTTTGCGGATTGAAGAGATGGAATTCACCCTTTCTCTTCCACTGGTATACCCCGCCAACAACCAGCCGTTCTACCGGCACATCCTTGCGACTAAACGCAAACCTGTGTTTGGCCAGGGTTTCCCGCGCAATCTCATCCAGGCCCATGCCTTCAATGCGCGATGTAGCGCCGCTGAAATATTTATCGACGACGGTTTTATTGAGACCGATGATCTCAAAGATCTGTGCACCCTGGTAGGATTGCAGGGTGGAGATACCCATTTTGGAGAACACTTTCAGCAAACCGTCGTTAACGGCCTTGATATAATTTTTCTTGAGTTGTTCCGCATCCAGGTTGGTTTCCAGTTTACCGTTGATTTTCAGATCACGGATCGTGGAGAGCGCGAGATAGGGGTTGATGGCCGTAGCACCAAAACCTACCAGGCAGGCAAAATGATGTACTTCCCATACATCGCCCGCCTCCACAATGATACCCACCTGTCCACGGTATCCCTTGCGGATGAGGTGATGGTGTACCGCCGCAGTCGCCAGCAGCGAAGGAATGGGAGCATGGTCGGAATCGATGGCGCGGTCGGACAATATCAGTACTTCAAATCCGTCTTCCACCGCGTCTACCGCATAGCGGCAGAGACGATCGAGACCGGCCTGCAATGATCCCGCTTTTCCATCCGCCCTGAAATAGGTCTGCAGGGTCTTGGCCTGGAAAATACCGGTATCAATGCTCCGGATCTTTTCCAGTTCATGGTTGGTGAGTACCGGGTGTTTAAGCGCCACACTGTGACAGGCCAGCGGATCCTCCGCCAGCAGGTTACCGTTGTTACCGGCAAAGGTGGCCAGCGACATCACCAAACGTTCACGTATAGGGTCTATCGGCGGGTTGGTAACCTGCGCAAACAGCTGTTTGAAATAACTGCTCAGGTGCTGGGGCTGATCACTCAGTACAGCCAGCGGTACATCCGATCCCATGGAGCCCACGGGTTCCTTCCCGTCGATGGCCATGGGAGAAATCAGGGTTTCAATATCTTCCGTGGAATAGCCAAAGGCTTTCTGGTATTTGAAGATCTGGTCGTGTTCCAGGTGGGTGAACAACACCCGCGGTTCCGGGAGTTCTTCCAGGCGTATCTTGTATTTGTTCAGCCATTCTGCATAGGGTTTCTGCGAACAAATGCTTTGTTTCAATTCGTCATCGCTGATGATCCGGCCCTGTTCCATGTCAACCACGAACATCTTGCCGGGTTGCAGCCTGCCTTTTTCCCGGACATTCTTTGGATCAATGGGCAAAACGCCGGATTCAGAGGCCATGATCACGCGGTCATCGTTGGTTACGCAGTACCTCGAAGGACGCAGGCCGTTGCGATCCAGTGTGGCGCCGATGATCTTTCCATCGGTAAACGAAATGGAAGCGGGACCATCCCAGGGTTCCATAAACGAAGCATGGAACTCATAAAATGCTTTTTTCACCGGGTCCATCTGGTCGTTGCCGTCCCAGGCTTCGGGGATCAGCATCATCATCACATGCGGGAGCGAACGGCCGCAGAGCGACAGCAGTTCGATCATATTATCGAGACAGGCAGAATCTGATTGTCCTTCGGTAACGATGGGCAGCAGGATATCCATTTCCTCCTTGCTGAAATAGGGGGACTCAAATCCTTTTTCACTGGTCCGCAGCCAGTTCAGGTTGCCCTGCAGCGTATTGATCTCACCATTATGAGCGATGAAACGGAAGGGCTGTGCCAGCTTCCAGGAAGGAAAGGTATTGGTGGCGAAACGCGAGTGGATCAACCCAAAGGCGGAAACCACACGGTTGTTGCGCAGGTCGGGGAAATAATTGCGTACCTGCAAGCTGGTGAGCTGTCCCTTGTACACGACTGTTTTGTAGGAGAGGGAAGCCGCATAAAAACCAATCGGGTCTTTTTTGACCGTATTGTTGATGGTATGACTGGCATAATTGCGCAGTAAAAATAATTTGCGTTCAAAATCGTCGGGGTTGTTGAGATGATCCGGGCAGGCAATAAATACCTGCTCCATTTCCGGTTCCACCGATAAAGCGGTGGGCCCAATACCTTCCGGATTGACGGGCACTTTGCGATAGCCCAGCACCTCAAGTCCCAGTTTATCGGCGGTACGGTTAAAAATATCCCTGCACTCTTCTTTCAACCGGATATCGCGCGGAAAGAAAAGCATGCCCACTCCATATTTTCCATAGGCTGGCAGGTGGATGCCCAGCCGAAGGCATTCATCAAAAAAGAATTCGTGTGGTGTCTGAATCATAATACCCGCCCCATCACCCGTGTTGCTTTCACAACCGCAGGCGCCGCGATGCTCCATGTTCTCCAAAATGGTCAACGCATCGGAAATGATCTGGTGAGATTTATTCCCTTTGATGTTTGCTACGAAGCCGATACCACAGGCATCATGTTCGAAGGAAGGATGATACAAACCCTGATTGTTTACCATCATAAGAAAAAGTACAAATATTTAACCTTTGTTCAATAATTTTTTGAAATAGAAGAACAACTTCTAAGGATAATAGCAAACAACCGAATAAAAGTACAAAAAAATAGGGAATTTCTAGATAAGATTTGGATTCATTTATCCACAGGACAGGTGGACTTTTCTACTTTTTGCCGTCTCGCCCGGGGCGAGACCCCTACAGGGAGATTCAGACCAGGTACCCGAACAGGGTGTCGTCCTTATTGATCTCTGAAAAATCGATGTGCGCCTTTTTCATGTTTTCCAGCAGGGCATCATAGTCCCCCCGGTCCTGCAACTCAACCCCCACCAGGGCGGGGCCCGTTTCCTTATTGGTCTTTTGCATGTATTCAAACCGGGTAATATCATCCGTGGGACCTAACACGTTGTTGACAAACTCTTTAAGTGCACCCGGACGCTGCGCAAACCGGATCAGGAAATAGTGTTTCAATCCCTCATATTGGAGGGAGCGTTCCTTGATTTCGGGCATCCGGTCAATGTCATTGTTACTTCCGCTGACAATGCAAACCACATTTTTTCCCCTGATGGCATCTGCATAGTAGTCCAGCGCGGCGATGGACAGCGCTCCGGCTGGTTCCACCACAATGGCGTCTTCGTTATAGAGTTTCAGGATACAGCTACATACTTTTCCTTCCGGGACGAGGTGCATATCGTCCAACACTTCCCGGCAGATGGAAAAAGTAAGATCACCCACCCGTTTTACCGCCGCCCCGTCTACAAAACGATCGATATTGCCCAGCACCACCGGATGGCCGGCTCTGAGTGCTTCATACATGGCGGGCGCTCCCTCGGGCTCCAACCCGATGATCTTGGTTTTGGGTGAATAGGTTTTAAAATAAGAACCCACGCCTGCACTCAGGCCTCCTCCGCCCACGGGTACAAAAAGATAGTCTACCTCGGAGAGGTCTTCGAGTATTTCCACCCCGACTGTTCCCTGGCCCTCGATGATCCTGATGTCATCGAAAGGGGGGATAAAGGTCAGGCCATTTTCTTCGGTGTAACGTTTGGCTGCTTCTGCACAGTCGTCAAATGTGTCACCCGTCAGGATCACTTTTACTTTGTCCTCGCCGAACATTTTTGTCTGCGTTACTTTTTGCCTTGGCGTAATGATGGGCATAAAGACCACCCCCGGCACGTTCAGCTTTTTACAGGAATAGGCAAAACCCTGGGCATGGTTGCCTGCACTGGCGCAAACCACTCCCCGCTCAAGTGTCTCCACCGGGAGCAAGCTCATCATGTTGTACGCGCCGCGTAATTTGTAGGATCGTACCACCTGCAGATCCTCGCGCTTGAGATAGATATTTGCCTGGTACTTTCTGGACAAATTTCGACTGAGCACGAGCGGCGTCCTATGCACGATTTTTTTCAGACGCTCGGCCGCCTGGCGGGAATCCGGCATGGCTTGTCCCGGGGGCGCGTATCCGGCGGTTGTTTTTCCTGTTACAGGTACTTTCATAACGATCTGTTCAATATGCTGCGCTACAGTATTTCAGCGGCTGTTACCATTTCCACGCGGGAAACTGCGGCGGTCCCCCGCGTGGGTTCAATTTATTTTTATTTAACGGTCTCCAGTTTGGAAGCCGGTTTTTCGGCGCTTCTGGCGGATGCCGCAGCAGGCGCCTGGTTTTCGGGGCGTAAACTTCTAACGGTCTTGCCTGCCTGCCACATTTCGCTGTCGCGCAGCTCCTTCAATTCCACTTCCAGCTTTTCGCGGTAGTCGGGTTTGCTGTTGCTGTCGATCGAGCGCTGCGACTCTTTGCCGGTGGCTACGCTTTCATACAACTCTTTGAATACGGGGGCGGTGGCATCGCGGAATTTCTTCCACCAGTCCAGCGCGCCGCGTTGTGCGGTGGTGGAGCAGTTGGCATACATCCAGTCCATCCCGTTTTCTGCCACCAGCGGCATGAGGCTCTGGGTCAGTTCTTCTACGGTTTCGTTAAAAGCTTCGGAAGGAGAATGGCCCTTGTCGCGCAATACCTGGTACTGTGCGGCGAAGATCCCCTGGATGGCACCCATCAATGTTCCTCTTTCACCGGTGAGATCGCTGTATACTTCTTTTTTGAAATCTGTTTCAAACAAATAACCGCTGCCAACGGCAATGCCCAGGGCAATGACCCTGTCGCGGGCCTTCCCGGTGGCATCCTGGAAGATGGCATAGCTGCTGTTCAGGCCACGTCCCTGGAGGAACATCCTTCTCAGCGAAGTGCCGGATCCCTTGGGGGCTACGAGGAATACATCCACATCTTTGGGGGGAATGATGCCGGTCTGTTCCTTGAACGTGATCCCGAAACCATGGGAGAAGTAGAGTGCTTTCCCGGGCGTGAGATGTTTTTTAACCGTCGGCCACAGTTCAATCTGTGCCGCATCGCTCAACAGGTAGCAGATGATGGTACCCCTTTGCAGCGCCTCTTCAATTTCAAAAAGGGTCACACCCGGAACAAATCCGTCACGGACAGCCTTGTCCCATGTTTTGGAATTTTTGCGCTGACCTACTATGACGTTGATGCCATTGTCTTTCTGGTTCAGCGCCTGGCCGGGCCCCTGAACGCCGTAACCGATCACGGCCACGACTTCATTTTTCAATACCTGCTGTGCCTTGGCCAGCGGAAATTCTTCCCGGGTTACTACATTTTCTTCAACCCCGCCGAAATTTAGTTTTGCCATTGTTAGTGTGTTTGTTTTGTAAAGAATTTATTTTGATCGATGGCCGCTGGCGAATGACCATTGGCCGTGTTTAAGAGCTACTTTCATTTCTTTGTTTAACAGGTTCCGGATGCAACCCGCATCGCGCATCCCAAATCCCGTATCTCTCATCGGTAGTACTCCCGATTTACATAGAGAACACTTCATCCTGCTTATCCAAATACTCATTCTCCACCAGTTCTTCACCGGGTTCAAACTGTTCGAACTCTTTTAATTTTTCGTGGAAGCCATGACTGGCCTTGATGATGGCCACTCTTGCGCTCCGCACGAACTCGATCAGCCCATAGGGTTCCAGTACTGCCACCAGCTTATCGGTTTCCTCCCGGTGGCCGGAGGTTTCAAATACGGTATAATCTTTCCGGATCACTACGGCACGTGCACCATATTCACGCAGGAGACGTTCCACCTGTACCTTCTCGGCAATTTCATCGGTCGGCACTTTGTACAGCGCCAGTTCCTGCCAAACGATCTCATCGCCGGTGTTGAAATACACTTTCAGTACTTCCACCTGTTTCTCGATCTGCCGGCAGAGTTTTCTGACCACATCCTCTGTTTCATTGATCACAATGGTAAAGCGATGGATCCCCTCGATCTCCGAAGGAGAGGTATTCATGCTTTCAATATTGATCTTCCTGCGCGAAAAGATGATCGCGATACGGTTCAGTAAACCAATTTGGTTTTCCGTATAAACCGTAA